>JARIEI010000023.1 GCA_029256845.1 Ruminococcus sp.
CTCTTTAAACTGTTGTGAATATTTTGTACCTTTTGCCATAACCATTCTCCTCCTTGATCTATGACTATCATATACTATTTATTGAAAATGGTCATGTTTATTTTGTACTATTTATATTCTAACACCACTTTGCAGATGGCGGTTATAAAACTCCAACGCCTTGACCACAAAATCGGATTCTTTCCCTTTGGGTACAGATTTGGGAATGAGCTTGGTTATCCTTTCATCACGGAAGGCAGGTTTTTCTCTCTGGTTTGGCTTTTCTTCTTCCATAATGGAACTGATTACCCCATCTGTCAGCTTTCCCTCCTGCATATACTTTTTCATTTTGATAGCCTGTGCAAGTGAGGGCGTGGCGTCATTATATTCCATTGCTTCAAGCAGGGTGTACTGCTGTTCCTCGGAAAGATAAGAGATTTCCACCGCAGGACGGAACGCAATCTGACGCTCATCCACCATTTGCAGAATTTCGGGTACAAGCTCAGTTAAGCGGATATAGCGGCGTATCTGTTCACGACTTTCGCCAACTTTGTCGGCAAGTTCCTCGTTTGACCGTGACTTTGACACCATTGGTGTCGAAGTTAAATCTAATCTTTGTCCTTGTCTGTTCATCGCTTCCAACCGCATCTTATAGGCAAATGCCTTTTCACTCGGCAAAATGGTCGTTCTTTGCAGGTTGCTCTCCACCATTACAATAATGGCTTCATCACGGGAAAACTCCTTGACCTCACATTTCAGCGTATCAAGCCCTGCAAGCTCACAAGCCTTTTTTCTCCTGTGACCGCTAATCAGCTCATATCTGCCGTCCTCCTTCAAACGGACAGTCGCAGGGGTCATTACACCGTTTCTTTTTATGCTGTCAACAAGCTGTTCCATATCCTCATCCATTAAAACCTTAAAAGGATGGTCTGGAAACTCGTCAATTTCAGAAATGGGAATATCCCTTATCTTACTTAGTGCCGCTTCTGCACGGCTTTCATCTGTCTGAAAAAGGTCATCGTATGCGGTCAGCTCTATGCTGCTTTTTCTGCTTCTCGCCAATATCTGCCACCTCCTTTCCAAACTGCTCATAAGCTGCGGCAACCTTACCGCCTTTGTCGTAGGCGAAAATGCTTTTTCCCTCTGCGGTAGCTTCTACTGCACGGATCGAATGTGGTATCTGGGCATCAAAGACTTTGATATTCTGACCGTATGCACTCCTTACCAATGCGGTCACTTCCTTAGAAATGTTCGTGCGTGGCATTACCATTGTCATTAAGATACCGTCAATCCGAAGATGGGGATTGATCTGCCGCCTGACTTTTGACACAGAGCGAAGCAATAACTCCAAACCTTTCGCAGAAAGATAATGCGGCTGTGTCGGAATAACCACGCTGTCAGCCGCCGCCAATGCGTTGATTGTCAGCATACCCAAGCTCGGCATACAATCAATAAGCACATAATCGTAATTCTTTTTGACCTCGTTAATACAGGTCGTCAGAACACGCTCACGACTGATTGCATTGATAAGCCTTACTTCCAGACCTGACAATTCAATATTTGAGGGTAACAGATCCACACCCTCGCTGTGGTGCAGGATGCCTTTCTGAACATCAAAGGGTTTATCGTCGATGATGTCCTGCATAATCGTCGCAAGGGATATGGGCAAATCATCTGGTCGTGGATAGCCAAGCGACATTGTAAGATTCGCCTGTGCGTCTGCATCCACAAGCAGGACTTTCTTCCCCTGCTTTGATAAACACACGCCCAGATTGACGGCTGTGGTGGTCTTACCCACACCGCCTTTCTGATTGGTCAGAGCGATCACTTTGCAATTTGACATAATAGCGTCCTCCTTTCGCATTTATTTAGCCGCTTTGTCAAAGGCGGCTATGTACTTCGCTCTGAACGCAGCTCGATTAACATCTCGCTGACCATGACAGTCGCCAAATGAAAATGCAAGCATTTCCGCTTGGCTCGTTGTTCACGCAAGAAAGCCGACTGGCTGTTACACCAATCGGCTATGTATCTATTTCTATATTCAATTTTTAATTAAGGATAAGGCTTTCTGTATCTGCTCCATATCCCACCTGTCGGGGAAAATGACCGCCATGATACGGAACGCATCATATAAGCCTGCCAAATAGGAATAATCAGAGTATTCCAAGCTCTACCTATCTCTGTAATCTAAAAAAACATCACAGACCTTTCTCTGTTCCATTGTCAAATCAAGATTTTCATAGTTTCGTTCCGCCTTATCCCTTTCGTCGCTTTCTTTTTGATAATCCTCGCTGCGTGTGAGCATTTTATAAACGGTATCCTCTTTTAATTTCTCCGTTGCAATTTTCACAAGCTCGGCAAAATCTTTGTCATACATCACAACCTCCTACACCAATACTTTTAGTTTCTTCACAGGGGCGTTTATGACTTTGACAATCAGCTCGTCAACACAGTCTGTATATCTGCCTTGCTGAATAAGTTGATTTTTCAATTCCACAAGGCTATGTAAAAGAATTGTCCTTTCCTCACTATCCAGATATGCGTGGTATTTTGTTTCTCTCATTGTCAGCACCTCCGTTCTTGACTTCATTATATAGAAGAACGGTCAGGGTACTCAAATGTGTAAATAGGGGTAAAAAAATAAGCGTACCACTATTTCTAATGATACGCTTATCTGCCCTTATACAAATGAATGTCGCCTACATTTTTGTAGCAAGGTGGACACTACATAGATAAATATATTTCAAAAAACCTTTATTTTTCGTTTGTGTTCCCACACCCGATATCTATTACCACCGAAACATCAAAATAGTTTTTTAGGTGTTTATTGCGTGAATTTTTGCCCTCTGAAGTAAAGGTAAAATGTTTCGCAAAGTGCCTAAAATAAAGGATTTCTACGAGTTTTTCTTTTGTATCAACACAATAGTCTCCACATGCACAGTTTCGCAAAATTGATCTACGCACACTGCTTTTACAAGTTTGTATCCTCGCTGTTGAATCATTTCCAAGTCTCTTGCAAGGCTTGTTGCTTTGCAGGAGATATAAACGATGTTGTCCACCTGATAATCTAATATCTTTGGCAATGCTTTTGGATGGATTCCATCTCTTGGTGGATCAAGAACAATCACGTCTGGTTTTTCTTCAATCTCATCCAAAGCCTTAAATACATCATCCGCAATAAATCGGCAATTGGTAAGTCCATTTCGTTTTGCATTTTCTCTAGCTGCTACCACAGCCTCTTCTACGATTTCTACTCCAATTACCTCTTTCGCAACAGGAGCTAATACTTGCGAAATCGTTCCCGTTCCACTAAACAAATCAAATACCGTCATGTCGTGAATATCGCCGATGTATTCTCTTACTGTGCTATAGAGCACTTCTGCCCCTCTCGAATTTGGCTGGAAGAAAGAAAATGGAGTAATCTTAAATTCCAATCCAAGAATCTTCTCGTAAAAATAATCTTGTCCATATAAAACCACCGTTTCATCGCTTTGTACCACATCAGACAAAGAATCATTTAAGATATGAAGAATTCCAACAATCTTCCCTTCCAAATCTAGAGATAACAACTCCTCTACAAGTGGCTGAAGGTCATATTGCTCTTGTGTTGTTGTCACAAGATTGACTAAAATTTCTCCCGTTGTATCTCCACGTCTTAACAGAAGATGACGAAGATATCCTTCATGCTGCAATTTTCTATAATAACTTACATTTCTAGATCGAAAGTATTCTAGTACACAAAGGAGAATTTTGGTCATATCTTCATGCACCAATTTACAGTCTCCCGCCGTTAATACATCATAGGTACTTCCCTTTTTATGTAAACCTAGAGACAGTGGTCCGTCTTTGTATTCATCTCCAAAAGAAAATTCCATTTTGTTTCGGTAACAAAATTCTTTTGGACTTGCCTTAATTTCTTCAAATTCATATTCTGATTTTGCTGCTGCATCCAGAAGTTCTTTGATTTGCGTAGCTTTCATTTTCAACTGTTCTTCATATGCCATTGTCTGATACATACACCCACCACATGCCGGGAAAATACTACAGACTGGCTCTCTTGTTTCCAGTGGGGATTTCTCCAATACTTCTAATAATCTTCCTTCTGCTTTTCCTCTTTTAAATTTATTAACAACAAAACGGATTTTTTGTCCTGGTATTCCATTTTTTACTGTAACGTATTGTTCTTCTTCCGGAATCCACACCAGCCCTTTGTTTGGAAATTCTACTTTCTCAATAACGCCTTCCAAGATCTGTTTTTTCTTCATATTTTCCTCCAATTATCAATATGCAAACGAAAAAATGGACAGGTGCTGATTTCTCACATCCTGTCCACCGATGGTTCTAACCACGTGATTAAAATGCCTCGTCTTCCTCGCTGAAATAGTCATCAAAATCATCATCAAATTCATCTTCGAAATCTTCCAAATAATCTGGTGTGAAATAGCGATAAACTGCATATGCGATTCCAGCAACTGCTGCAACTGCGCCTACAATAGCGAGAACCCACAGAATGATATTTTTCTGCTTCTCATCATCTTTTTTGTGGAGTAATTCGTTTAATTTTGTCTCTGCGATTAATTCTTCGATTTTGTTCATATTATCCACGTCCTTTCTCCTTTTCGTCCGCTAAGGTCACTTTTTGATATTATATCACACTTTCTGTAGACGTGCAAAGGCAGCGAACATTTTTTTCACGCCTGGTCCATCAAATTCTACGGTCACTTCAAAGTCACGTCCACCTTCTGTAATGTCAAGTACCGTTCCTTCTCCAAATTTTACATGCTTCACTCTATCCCCTACCGTATAAGAAAGTTCTTTTTCTTTGGTAACGGTAAACTGTTGTTTGGAAAGTCCTGTAGAAAAGGCTTTTTGCTTAAACGCTTGTTTTGCCTGTACATAAGCCGTTTGTGTTGGAATGTCTTTTGGTTCTGTAACGTTACTTCCAGAGTCTAAAAGTTCTACTGGAATTTCTTTTACGAACCTTGATAGTTTATTATATCTCGTTTCCCCACGAATCATTCGTCTCTTTGCAAATGTAAGCGTTAAATTTGTTTCTGCTCTTGTAATTCCAACATAACAAAGTCGTCGTTCTTCTTCTAACTCTTCGCGATCATCGGAAGAAACGGTCATATAACTTGGAAATAAACCATCTTCCATTCCTGCTAAATATACATTCGGAAATTCCAAACCTTTGGCACTATGTAAGGTCATAAGAACCACATAATCCTGTTCTTCGTCTAAACTATCGATATCTGCAACAAGTGCAACTTCCTCTAGAAATCCACTTAATGTTGGTATTTCATTTTGATCTGTACACTGCTCTTCATAGTCTGAAATTTTACTGATCAATTCATCGATATTTTCAACTCTTGTTTCGAAAGTTGCTTTATCTTCATTCTCCAAACTTTCAATATAGCCTGTCTTTTCTATAATTTCTTTTAACAGATCGGAAAGGGTAGCTTCTTTGGAAAACGTTTTAAAATATTCAATCAAAGCAACAAAAGATTCTAATTTGGATGCTGCTCTTCCTACATCTGGAATCAAATCTGCTCCTTTTAATGCATCATAAAAACTAACTTCCCTTTCCAACGCATACTCTTGAACACGATTGATCGTTGTAAGTCCAATGCCTCGCTTTGGAACATTAATAATTCTTCGTACTGCCAGATCATCTTTTCCATTATCGATTGTTTTTAAGTACGAGAGCAAATCTTTAATCTCTCGTCTTGCATAAAAGTTTACGCCCCCTACAATCTTGTATGGAATATTAGCAGACACAAAATATTCTTCAAACAAACGAGACTGTGCATTGGTACGATATAAAATTGCATGATCGTTGTATGTAGATCCATTTTGAATGTTCTTCTTAATGTCGCGAGCAACAAATTCTGCCTCATCATATCCAGATTCAAACTGACGAAGTCTAATTTTATCTCCTTCTCCATTTTCTGTCCAAAGACTTTTATCTTTTCTCCCGTAATTGTTTCGGATCACTGCATTTGCAGCATCTAGAATGGACTGTGTAGAACGGTAGTTTTGCTCTAATTTAATTACTTTTGTATCTTGAAATTCCTGTTCGAAATTTAGGATGTTTTTAATATCTGCCCCACGGAATTTATAAATAGACTGATCATCATCTCCTACGACACAAAGGTTTTTATATTTATTTGCCAGCAGACTTACCAACTTAAACTGTACGTTATTCGTATCCTGATACTCATCTACCATGATATATTTAAATCGCTCTTGGTAGTTTTCAAGAATGTCCTTCTGCGTTTGGAAAAGTTCCACCGCTTTTACAAGAAGATCATCGAAGTCAAGTGCATTGTTTGCCTTCATCTGTCTTTCGTATTCTGCATACACTTTTGCAATTTTTTTCTGTCCAAAATCACCATAGGAATTGACTTCAAATTCCTGTGGAGAGATCATCTCATTTTTGGCTGCAGAAATTGCACTTAGTATCGTTCTTTCTTTTAAAACTTTTGTATCAATATTTAGTAATTTGCATACGTCTTTTAATAATGTCTTTTGATCATCGGTATCATAAATTGTAAAATTCGTGTCATATCCAAGACGATCAATATGTCTTCTTAAGATTCGGACACAAGTAGAGTGAAACGTACTCACCCAAATGCTTTCTGAACCAAATCCAACCAAACGATCCACACGTTCACGCATCTCTGCTGCTGCCTTATTGGTAAAGGTAATAGCCAAAATATTCCAGGGATTGACGCCTTTTTGATCAATCAGGTATGAGATTCTGTGAGTCAAAACTCTCGTTTTTCCCGTTCCTGCTCCAGCTAGAATAAGCAGAGGTCCATCCGTATAACATACGGCTTCTTTCTGTTCTTGATTCAATGTATCATAAATGCTCATCTGTTTCTCCTATCTTTCCGCAATTATCATGGATATGATTATAGCTCAATTTTATCGTTCTGTCACGCAAAACAATTGAAAAACGCTTGCCATCTAGTTTCAATTACTATATAATAAACATATCGAGGTGATAACATGAAAATTGATTCTAATGATTTGCTAAGTAGCATTCTAGAAAGCATTTCCCGTATAGATTACGTACATCCAGGAGACATCCCTAATATTGATCTTTATATGGATCAGGTTACGACATTTATGGACGAGCAGCTTACGTCAACAAAGCGCTATGATTCCGATAAGATCCTGACCAAGACCATGATTAATAACTACGTGAAGAACAACCTTCTTCCTGCTCCTACTAAGAAAAAATATACAAAAGAGCATGTTCTAATGTTAATCTTCATCTACTATTTCAAAAACATTCTTTCGATTAAGGATATCGAAAGTCTCCTTACTCCAATTACCGAAAAGTGTTTTTGCGACAATCCAACACTGGATATTACTGCTTTATATGAGAAGATCTGTCGTTCAGAAAAAGAACAGATTGATCCATTGATCGAACACATCAAATCTTGTTTCGAGAAGTCCGAGCAGATGTTTTTAGAGGAACCTGAAGAAGATCGTGAATATCTTCAACTTTTCTCCTTTATCTGTAGCCTAAGTTTTGATGTATACGTAAAGAAATTATTGATTGAAAAAATTATAGACGGGTTTTCTAACCAAGAGTAACAAGTACAAAAAAAGAGGATGCCATATGCGTCCTCTTTTCTTAATTATTCTTCTTCTTGCATTCGATCAAATACCATGTCATACCCATCATTACCATAATTTAAAGAGCGATTGACACGGCTGATTGTCGCTGTAGAAGCGCCTGTTTTCTCCGCAATTTCAAGATATGTTTTCTGCTCTCTTAACATCTTCGCAACCTCAAATCTCTGGGACAATGATAAGAGTTCATTAATTGTACAAATATCCTCAAAAAAAGTATAACATTCTTCTTTACTTTTTAAACATAGGATAGCGTCAAACAAATGGTCTACAGCTTCTGTCTTAATTTTTTTACCCATTTTTTCGATCTCCTTTGTCAGCCATTCGACTTCTTTCATATTTTAGCACACTAAATTTATGAAGTCTACACTTTTCTTTAAATTTGTATACAATTTACAAATTTATTTCCTGTAATCAAGAAAAGATTTCAATATTTGAAGGTCTGTTGTCGCTACTAATTCTTCTGGGAAGGCACAATAAGCCAGTACTTCTTCTACATATTTAAAATTTCCGGCATCTACATCTACATGAGCATCACTTCCAGTTGTAATCATGACCTCATACTGTTTGCAAAGATCTAGCATTTCCAATACGTTGTCTCTTGCACCTTGTCGGAAGGTAATTGGACTTAAAGATGAGTTATTTACTTCCAATAATGTATGAGTTTCTTTTGCTCCGCGAACGAGTTGTTCATAATCGATTGGGAAACGATTATCATCCGGATGTCCAATAATATTGACGTATGGCTTTTTCATCACTTCTAAATAAGCTTTTGTATTCTCTTCCTTTGTATGATCTAATCCGTAACAAGGAGGATGAATACTTGCAATTACGATATCTAATTTATTGCACACTTCTTCTGAAAGATCTAGGGTTCCTTGTGGATCCATAATATTTAATTCTGTTCCCAATAATAATTCCACTCCATCCATTTG
>JARIEI010000207.1 GCA_029256845.1 Ruminococcus sp.
GAGATTTATGAAGATGCGGGTGAAGAATTTAATATAAATTCTCCAAAGCAGCTAGGTGTGATTTTATTTGATCATTTAGGACTTCCCAACGGTAAAAAGACAAAGACTGGATATTCTACGGCAGCAGATGTGCTTGATAAATTAGCCCCGGAATTCCCAATTGTTGCAAAAATATTAGAATATCGTCAACTGTCAAAATTAAAATCCACATATGCAGATGGCTTGGCATCTTATATTGGAGAGGACGGCAGAATTCATGGAAAATTCAATCAGACGATTACAGCCACAGGAAGAATTAGCAGTACAGAACCGAATTTACAAAATATTCCAGTGCGTATGGAACTGGGAAGATTGATTCGGAAAGTGTTTGTTCCAAAGGAAGGATGTGTTTTCTTAGATGCAGACTATTCGCAGATCGAGCTTCGAATTCTTGCCCATTGTTCGGGAGATGAACACTTGATCAAGGCGTATAAAGAATCTCAAGATATTCATAGGTTGACAGCTTCCCAGGTGTTCCATACTCCGTTTGATGAGGTGACAGATCTTCAGAGACGAAATGCAAAAGCGGTAAATTTTGGGATCGTATATGGAATCAGTTCCTTTGGGCTTAGTCAGGATTTGAGTATTACACGAAAAGAGGCGGCTCAGTATATAGAAAATTATTTTGAAACCTATCCAGGAATTAAAAAATTTTTAGATGATAGTGTTTCTTTTGCGAAAGAAAATGGATATGCGGTAACATTGTTTGGAAGAAGAAGACCAGTTCCTGAATTGAAATCCAGCAATTTTATGCAGAGGAATTTTGGAGAACGTGTGGCAATGAATGCGCCAATCCAAGGAACTGCTGCAGATATTATGAAAATTGCTATGATAGGAGTAAACCAGGAACTAAAGAGACGCGGATTAAAATCCAAAATGCTGTTACAAGTTCATGATGAATTGCTATTGGAAGTAGATCACGAAGAGTTGGAAGAAGTAAAGGTTCTCTTAAAAGAACAGATGGAGCAAGCAGCAACACTGAATGTTCCATTAAGTGTGGATATGCAGACTGGTACTAGCTGGTATGAAGCAAAATAAAAGAGGAAGTCTATATGAAAGTGTTAGGGATAACTGGTGGAGTAGGTTCGGGAAAGAGTAAAGTTCTCGATTACCTAAAAGAGCAATATCATGCGCAGATTTGTCAGTTAGATGAAGTGGCTAAAGAACTACAAAAAAAAGGAACGTCGTGCTATAAGAAAATTGTTGAGGAATTTGGGACACATATTTTAGGGGAAGACAAAGAACTTGATCGAAACAAACTTGGTGAAATTGTTTTTGGAAACGAACAACAACGACAACGATTGAATCAGATTGTTCACCCAGAAGTGAAAAGTTGGGTACGTATGGATATTCAGCAGAAAGCAAAGGAAAAGGTTCCAATCTATGTAATAGAAGCTGCATTATTTCCAGAGGCAGGATATGAAACGATCTGCGATGAATTTTGGTACATCTATGTGGAGGAATCTGTTCGGAGACAAAGGTTAAAGAAATCAAGAGGATACTCCGATGATAAGATAACAAAGATGATTTACTCGCAACCTTCAGACGCAGTTTTTCGGGAGTTTTGTCATAATGTGATTGATAATAGTGGTGATTTTAATAGAACAAAGAAACAAATAGGAGATTTATTATGAGGTTATGCAGTATTGCAAGCGGCAGCAGTGGGAATTGCATCTATGTCGGCAGCGAGAAGACCCACTTACTTGTAGATACAGGGATCAGTAAAAAACGAATTGAGGAAGGGTTAAAAGAATTAGATGTAAAAGGGGAAGAATTAAGTGGAATCCTTGTGACTCACGAACATTCGGATCATATACAAGGACTTGGTGTATTTAGTAGGAAGTATGGGATTCCCATCTATGCAACACCTGGTACATTAGAAGGCATTAAAAACTATAGCCCCTTGGGTAAAATGCCAGAAGGACTTTATCATCCCATACATATTGATGAAAAATTTATACTGGGGGATATCACAGTTGATCCGTTTAAAATTTCCCATGACGCCAATGAGCCATCCGGGTATCGACTAGAATGTGGGGATAAGTCAGTTGCGGTTGCTACAGACCTTGGAAAGTATGATGACTACACGGTGGAGAAACTACAAAATCTCAATGCAATTTTGTTGGAAGCGAATCACGATATTCACATGCTGGAAGTAGGAACGTATCCGTATCATTTGAAACGAAGGGTAATGGGAGATAAAGGACATTTATCGAATGAATTGTCAGGAAAGCTACTTTGTGATATACTACATGATGATTTAAAGTACATTGTACTAGGGCATTTGAGCAAAGAAAATAATTACGAGAAACTTGCATATGAAACAGTCAAATTAGAAGTGACTCTCTCAGATAATGAATATAAAGGAGAGGAGCTTAATATGGCGGTTGCAAAAAGAGATCAAATTTCAGATATACTGAATGTATAGGAGGATAAAGATGAATAGATGCGTTGTAACTGTTTTGGGAAGAGATACTGTTGGAATTACTGCAAAGGTTTGTACTTACCTTGCAGATCATAATATTAACATTTTAGATATTTCGCAGACAATTATTCAGGGATATTTTAATATGATGATGATTGTAGATGTAACAGGATTAGAAAAAGATTTTAAGTTGGTGTGTGATGAATTAAACGAACTTGGTGAAAACATCGGGGTTAATATTCGTTGCCAAAAAGAAGAGATTTTTGAAAAGATGCATAGATTGTAAGTTAAGATCAAAAAATCAGCGTTTACAATGGTTTAAGATAGAGAATGTGAGGATAAAATAGCATGATTAATATGTATGAAGTATCAGAAACCAATAATATGATTGAACATGAAAATTTAGATGTTCGTACGATTACATTGGGGATCAGTCTCTTCGATTGCATCGATTCTGATTTGGAGGAACTAAATCGTAAAATATATGAAAAAATTACGACTGTTGCAAAGAATCTTGTTTCCACAGGAGAGGATATTGAAAAGGAATTTGGAATTCCAATTGTTAATAAGAGAATTTCTATAACACCGATCGGACTTATTGGAGCAGCGGCATGTAAATCTCCAGAAGATTATGTTACGATTGCAAAGACATTGGACAAAGCGGCAAAAGAAGTTGGAGTAAATTTCATTGGCGGGTATTCGGCACTTGTTTCAAAAGGAATGACAACAAGTGATGAAAATTTAATCCGTTCGATTCCGCAGGCTCTTTCATGTACAGAAAGAATTTGTAGTTCAATAAATGTTGGATCCACTCGAACAGGAATTAATATGGATGCAGTACGTCTTTGTGGTCAGATCGTAAAAGATACAGCAGAAGCAACAAAAGAGATTGATTCACTAGGATGTGCGAAATTAGTTGTTTTTTGCAACGCACCAGATGATAATCCGTTTATGGCAGGAGCATTTTTAGGAGTAACAGAAGCAGATGCGGTTATTAATGTTGGAGTAAGTGGACCAGGAGTTGTAAAAAAAGCATTGGAAAAAGTTCGAGGCAAAGGATTTGAGGAACTTTGTGAGACGATAAAGAAAACGGCTTTTAAAGTAACAAGAGTTGGGCAGCTCGTGGCTGGAGAAGCTTCAAAGAGACTAGGAGTTCCATTTGGAATTGTAGATCTTTCGTTAGCACCTACTCCAGCTATTGGAGACAGTGTGGCAGAGATTTTAGAAGAAATTGGTTTGGAACGTGTTGGAGCGCCGGGAACAACAGCAGCTTTAGCTTTATTAAATGATCAAGTGAAAAAAGGTGGTGTGATGGCTTCTTCTTATGTAGGTGGATTAAGTGGAGCATTCATCCCAGTAAGCGAAGATCAAGGAATGATAGATGCAGTGAACCTAGGAGCTCTTACATTAGAAAAATTAGAAGCAATGACATGTGTTTGCTCGGTAGGACTTGATATGATTGCAATTCCAGGAGATACAAAAGCTAGTACGATTTCTGGTATTATTGCAGATGAGATGGCGATTGGAATGATCAATCAAAAAACAACAGCAGTACGTTTGATACCTGTTATTGGAAAAGATGTGGGAGATACAGCGGAATTTGGTGGACTTTTAGGCTATGCACCGATTATGCCAGTGAATAAGTTTGGATGTGATGCATTTGTAAATCGCGAAGGCAGAATTCCTGCACCAATTCATAGTTTTAAAAATTAAAATAGGGGATACATGATATGGGAAAAATAGCAGTTGTAACAGATAGTAATAGCGGAATTACACAGGAAAAAGGGAAAGAACTTGGCATTCATGTACTGCCTATGCCATTTTTTATTAATGGAGAAGTATACCTTGAAGATATTACACTAACGCAAGAAGAATTTTACAAAAAATTGGAAGATGATTCGGAAATTTCAACTTCTCAGCCAACTCCAGGTGATGTGATGGATCTTTGGGATCAATTGTTAGATGAGTATGATGAAATTGTTCACATACCAATGTCAAGTGGATTAAGTGGCAGTTGTCAGACTGCGATGAATCTTGCACTAGATTATGATGGAAAAGTACAAGTTGTTAATAATCAAAGAATTTCTGTGACACAGGAACAGTCGGTGTATGATGCGTTAACATTAGTTGAAAGAGGAAAGAGTGCTTCTGAAATTCGAGAGATACTAGAAAATGAAAAGTTTGAGTCAAGTATTTATATCACGGTAGATAATTTAAGATATTTGAAAAAGGGTGGAAGAATTACACCTGCGGCAGCAGCGTTAGGTACAGTTCTTAATTTAAAGCCGGTTCTGCAAATTCAAGGAGAAAAACTTGATGCTTATGCAAAGGTACGAGGAATAAAAGCGGCAAAGCGTGCGATGTTTAAAGCGATTGAAACTGATTTGTCGGAACGTTTTGCTGGAAAAGAAGATCAGATGAGACTTGGAATTTCCTATTCCTGCTCAAAAGAGGAAGCACAGGTATGGAAAGAAGAGCTTTGTGCAAAATTTCCAGGCTATGATGTTTTAGAAGCACCACTATCTTTGAGTGTGGCATGTCATGTTGGACCAGGGGCAGTTGCAGTTACTTGTATGAAAAAAGTAGATGAAGTATAGAAAATGCGAGAGACGTAGTAAATAGATACATAGACGTCTCTCGCATTTTTATATCTTCAAAATGGGTTGCTTGTATTCGTTTTTATATGGAGTTTTGTATTTATCAGTAATTACTGAATTATAAAGATTCGAGGCTAGAATATCCTGAAATAGCATTGCCTTTCCAATTCCGCTTAGCTGATCGGTGCGTGAAGGATTGACGACAAGAGGAAGGTGACTACTTACGGATAAAGTTCCAAGAATAGAAGTAGATTCTTTCCGAACACCTAATATACGAGCATAATGATGAATGCCACCTTTTACATATGCTTTCACTTGATCTTTTTTGATTCCAAGCATAATATGCAAGAGCGCACGAGTAATACGTGTTTGTGTTAATTCTTTTGTTTTTAATCGTTCGCTAAACTGCTTAAAGTTAAAGAAGTATTCCATTTGGTTACAAATTCGGTTGGCAAGTTCTTCGGAAACATCCATGTATCGAATTAAATCTTTTGCACTTTTGTTTAAAAGTTTGTACTTCAACAATAATGAAAAATCATTTTGGTATAAAGGATACGTGATGTGATGATCATCTTTAAGAATTTGAAGGCAATCTTTTGGAACTTGCTCCTCTAATTTATCTAAAATATTGTGGAGTGGTGTATTATCATAGTTGCTATAATTCTCTAGTTCAATACTTTTGCTAGAATACTCTAGTAATGAGCGGATTGCTGATGCAGAACTGTATTTTTGGTGAAGCTCTGTGTCATGGTAGCTGGCACCTTTGCGTTCTATAGTGTAAGGTTTCATAGAGCTATGGAGTCGTTTTAATGCTTTTAAATATTCAATACCGAGAATATTGTTGGGATTTTTTATAATTTCTAAGCACTTAGAGGATGGAAGCGTCTTTTCTAAAGCATACTGCCTTGCAGATGGGAAAGAAAGCCCGTGTTTTAACCCTTCTTTAAGAGTGGATTTGTAATTATCAGGTTCTGCACACAAAAAATCAGCAATCGAATCAAGCAGAACAAGATCATTGCATTCGCTTCCAAAACAAAGGCTGTCAACAATGCCAAGTTGATCGAGAAAAGAAACTGCGCCTGTAGCAAATAATTCAGCGCTACCAGTAGAGTAGCAAACAGGCAATTCAAAAACAGCGGAAGCTCCACATTTTAATGCCATTTCACAACGCAAACGCTTTGGCATAATTGCAGGAATTCCACGCTGTACATAATCTCCACTCATGACAACAATCACAGTATCCGCGCCTGTAACTTTTTTGGCTTTTTCGATATGGTATAAATGACCATTGTGAAACGGATTATACTCTGTAATAAGACCAACAACCTTCATAAAAAACTCCTTTGCATTCATTTTCTACCATTATACAATAAAAAAAGATTAGCGTCAAAATAAGAAAAAAGAAAAAAAGAGGATTGTATTAAAAAATACACACAGTATACACTTGTATACAATAAGCGTTTGAGTTATAATAAAAATAAGTGAGAAAAATGAAAGGTGGATTTTCAAGCATGGGATTTATTGATGAAATCAAAGCAAGAGCAAAAGCTGACAAGAAAGTGATTGTACTTCCAGAAACAGAGGATATCAGAACATATCAGGCAGCTGAGGCTGTATTAAGAGAGGGAACAGCAGATCTGATTCTTGTAGGAAGTAAAGAAGAAATTGAGAAAAATGGAGCAGGATTTGACCTTACTGGCGCAAAGATCGTTGATCCTGCAACAAATGAAAAAACAGACAGCTACATTGCAAAATTAGTAGAATTAAGACAGAAAAAAGGTATGACAGAAGAGGCGGCAAGAGAACTTCTTTTATCAAACTACTTATACTATGGGGTTATGATGGTAAAAATGGGAGATGCAGATGGAATGGTTTCAGGAGCATGTCACTCTACTGCAGATACACTTCGTCCATGTCTTCAGATTCTTAAAACCAAACCAGGTACAAAGCTTGTTTCTGCATTTTTTGTAATGGTAGTTCCAAATTGTGATATGGGAGCAAACGGAACATTTATCTTTGGAGATTCAGGACTTGAGCAAAACCCAGATCCAGAAAAACTTGCAAACATTGCAATTTCTTCTGCTGAGTCATTCCAGACACTTACAGGAGTTGAGCCAATTGTTGCAATGCTTTCACATTCTACAAAGGGAAGTGCAAAACATGCAGATGTAGACAAAGTTGTAGAAGCTACAAGAATTGCAAAAGAACTCGCACCAGAACTAAAATTGGATGGAGAATTGCAGTTAGATGCAGCAATCGTACCAGCAGTTGGAGAGTCAAAAGCACCAGGAAGCCCAGTTGCAGGACATGCAAACGTGCTTGTTTTCCCAGACCTTGATGCAGGAAACATTGGATATAAATTAGTACAAAGACTTGCTAAAGCAGAAGCTTATGGACCACTTACACAGGGAATTGCAGCTCCAGTTAATGATTTGTCACGTGGATGTAGCGCAGAAGACATTGAAGGTGTAGTTGCGATTACAGCAGTTCAGGCACAGGCACAGTCAAAATAAATAACATAATAAATGAACGAAAATCAGGAGGGTGATGAAATGAACGTATTAGTAATTAACTGTGGAAGTTCTTCTTTGAAATTTCAGTTGATCAACGCTGAGACAGAAGATGTTCTTGCAAAAGGAATTTGTGAAAGAATTGGAATCGATGGAAGTCTTACTTATCAGCCAGCAGGTGGAGAAAAAGTGAAGACTGCATTGGATATGCCAACTCATACAGAAGCAATTCAGTTTGTAATTGATGCACTAACAGACGCAGAAACAGGTGTTGTTAAGAGCTTAGATGAAATCGGCGCAGTAGGACACCGTATGGTACATGGTGGGGAAAAATTCGCAAATTCAGTTATTATCACAGATGAAGTGAAGAAAGCGGTAGAAGAGTGTAACGATCTTGCACCACTTCACAATCCAGCAAATCTTATCGGAGTAAATGCATGCCAGAAATTAATGCCAAATACTCCAATGGTAGGTGTATTTGATACAGCATTCCATCAGACAATGCCAGAAAAAGCATTTTTATATGGACTTCCATACAGATATTATGAAGATTATAAAGTAAGACGTTACGGTTTCCATGGTACAAGCCATAGTTTTGTATCTAAAAGAGCAGCAGAACTTATCGGAAAACCATATGATCAGGCTAAGACAATCGTTTGCCATTTAGGAAATGGTTCTAGTGTTTGTGCAGTTATGAATGGTAAATCCGTAGATACTTCTATGGGACTTACTCCACTTGAAGGTCTTACAATGGGAACACGTTCAGGAGATATTGATCCTGCAATCTTTGAATTCATTTCTAAAAAAGAGAATTTAGATATTGATGGTATCATGGAAGTGTTAAACAAAGAATCAGGTGTTTACGGAATTTCTAAAGAACTTTCAAGTGATTTCCGTGATCTTTGCGATGCAGCAGAGGAAGGAAATAAATATGCAGAAAATGCATTGGATGTATTTTCTTACAGAGTTGCAAAATACATTGGAGCATACACAGCTGCTATGAATGGAGTTGATTGTATCGCATTTACAGCAGGAATTGGTGAGAATGACCATATCGTTCGTGCAAAAGTATGCAGCTACTTAGGATATCTTGGAATTGAATTCGATAAAGAATTGAATGATTCTGTAAGAGGAAAAGAAGTGACTCTTTCTCTTCCAGGTTCAAAAGTAACAGTTATGATTATTCCAACAAATGAAGAACTTGCAATCGCAAGAGAGACACTTGCACTTGTCAAATAATTATTTATAAGACTATAAAGATAAGTGGGCGGCTTAAGATTCGCCCATTTGTTTTTATGTAAAACAATCAAAAAGTTACAGAAAATATTTTAAATAATTGTTGACAAACTATTTTTACATGATATAATAATTTAGGTATGAATAGGAGTGTTAGTAATGTTAATTAACCTATCAGACGTTCTGACAGAACAGCACAGACCAGTTGAAGAGAATGTGTGCTTGGAGATGGAACAGATTGATATAAAATCTGGCACCTATCCGATCATAAGAAAAGAACCAATACACATCCTTGTTTCTCACATTCAGGGAAAGGAACTTCAGATTCACGGGAAAGGCGAGATAGCAGTTGTTATTCCGTGTGACCGATGTTTGCAAGATGTGGAGAAGGTGTTTGAGTTTGATTTTACAAAGCACGTCGATCTTGGAATATCAGATGCAGATCTGCCAGAGGGAATAGATGAGTCCGATTATATTGATGGATATCATCTTGATGTGGACAAATTGCTCTTTCATGAGATATTGATAGGATGGCCGACGAAGGTTCTATGCAGGGAAGACTGTAAAGGCATTTGTAACGTTTGTGGTCAGAACCTAAACGAGGGTACCTGTGACTGTGAAGATACAGGGCTTGACCCAAGAATGTCAGTTGTCCGTGATTTGTTTAAGAATTTTAAGGAGGTGTAATCAATGTCTATCTGTCCAAAGAATAAATCTTCTAAAGCTAGAAGAGATAAAAGAAGAGCTAACTGGAAGATGAGTGCTCCAAACCTTGTTAAATGTAGCAAGTGTGGAGAACTTATGATGCCTCACAGAGTGTGCAAGGCTTGTGGTTCTTATAACAAGAAAGAAATCGTTTCAGTTGACTAATTGAAACAAGAGATGGCTTTCCGGGAAACCGGGAAGCCTTTTTTCACTTTTCAACGAGAAAAGCAAAAATTTTCAACCTCTACTCTATTTTTGGTTGATTTTCTCATTGATGTTTAGTAAAATTAATGCAGTAGTGTTAGGAGGAAGAGAAATGTCTGATATTACAAAAGTTGCTTTAGATGCCATGGGTGGAGACAACGCACCATATGAGATTGTAAAAGGAGCAGTAGATGCGGTAAATGCCACAAAGGATATCCAGATTCTTCTGACAGGAAAAGAAGAAATTTTGGAAGAAACGCTTTCAAAATTTGAGTACCCGAAGGAGAAGATTCAGATTGTAAATGCTACAGAGGTGATTGAAACAGCAGAACCACCAGTTATGGCTATTCGAAGGAAGAAAGATTCTTCGATTTCAGTTGCTATGAATCTTGTGAAAAAAGGAGAGGCAGATGCCTTTATTTCAGCTGGAAGTTCTGGCGCAGTTTTAGTTGGCGGACAAGTGCTTGTAGGAAGGATCAAAGGAGTGGAAAGACCGCCACTTGCACCGCTGATCCCTACGGCAAAGGGAGTATCACTTCTAATCGACTGTGGAGCCAATGTAGATGCAAGACCATCACATCTTGTGCAGTTTGCAAAGATGGGATCTGTTTATATGGAACATGTAATAGGAAAAAAGAATCCAACAGTTGGAATAGTTAATATAGGCGCAGAAGAAGAAAAAGGAAATGCGCTTGTAAAAGAGACCTTTCCACTTTTGAAAGCTTGCAAGGATATTAACTTTATTGGAAGCATCGAAGCTAGAGAGATTCCAGCAGGTGTTGTAGATGTAGTTGTATGTGAAGCGTTTGTTGGAAATGTTATTTTAAAATTATATGAAGGTGTAGGAAGTACCTTGATTAAAAAGATAAAATCAGGTTTAATGACATCTTTTCGTAGTAAACTTGGTGCATTATTGGTGAAACCGACATTAAAAGCAACCTTAAAGGATTTTGATGCTACAGAATATGGTGGCGCACCGCTACTTGGGTTAAATGGATTGGTAGTTAAGACACATGGAAATGCCACAGCAAAAGAAGTGTATAATTCCATACTTCAGTGCAGAACATTTAAGGAACAGCGGATCAATGAGAAAATAAGAGACATTCTTTCTGCCAAAGAGCAGGAAACAAAAGAATAAAGTTTTTAAGGAAGGAATTTATTATGGAATTTGAAAAATTACAAAATATTATAGCAGATGTACTAAATGTGTCCCCATCAAGCATTACAACAGACACAAAGTTTGTAGATGATTTGTGTGCAGATTCTCTGGATATTTTCCAGATTATTATGGGAATCGAAGAAGAGTTCGATATTGAAATCGACAATGAAGAGGCTGAAAAAATTGTTACAGTTGGAGATGCTATTGAGCAAATTAAAAAAGCTGTAGAATAAAAGAAGATGATTGAAAAAGCCCGATGTTTTTGGGCTTTTTCATTTTTATAGAGAGTAAATTAAGACAAGATGATTAGGAGGGTATCATGGAAGAACGTTTAAAAGAACTTGAAAGAAAAATAGGATATACATTTCATAAGTTTGATTTGCTCAAAAATGCGATGATGCATAGTTCTTATACGAATGAAAAGCATTTAGAAAAATATCAATGTAATGAACGATTGGAATTTTTAGGTGATGCGGTACTTGAACTTGTTTCAAGTGAGTTTCTTTTTTTAGACGCCCCAAAAGTATCAGAAGGACAGTTGACAAAGACAAGAGCAAGTATGGTATGTGAACCAGCATTGGCATTTTGTGCACGTGAGATTGATTTAGGATCCTATCTATTACTTGGAAAAGGAGAAGAAGCGACAGGTGGCAGACAAAGAGAATCCATCACATCAGATGCCATGGAAGCGCTCATTGGTGCAATTTATCTGGACGGTGGTTTTACTAATGCAAAAGAGTTTATTCACCGATTTATTTTAACTGATTTAGAAAATAAAAAACTCTTTTTTGATAGCAAGACTATTTTACAGGAGATGGTACAAGCTCAGATGTCAGAATCAATTTCATATAAATTGATAAAAGAAGAAGGTCCTGATCATAACAAAGCATTTTTTGTAGAAGTTTTACTAGGGGATAAGTCCTATGGAATTGGAAAAGGAAGAACGAAAAAAGCGGCGGAACAACAGGCAGCATATCAGGCGATACTTCAACTAAAGAAAATGAATTAAAGTGGGTGACATATGTATTTAAAAAGTATTGAGGTACAAGGATTTAAGTCATTTGCCAATAAAATAAAATTTGAATTCCACAATGGAATTACTGGTATAGTTGGGCCAAATGGAAGTGGAAAAAGTAACGTTGCAGATGCAGTGCGATGGGTGCTTGGGGAGCAACGGGTAAAACAGTTGCGCGGTGGCTCTATGCAAGATGTTATTTTTTCGGGAACAGAGAACCGAAAGCCTTTAAGTTATGCGTCTGTTGCTATTACATTAGATAATTCAGATCATAAATTACCAGTTGACTATGAGGAAGTTACAGTTACGAGAAAATTATATCGTTCAGGTGAAAGTGAATATCTTATCAATGGAAGCTCTTGCAGATTAAAAGATATCAATGAGATGTTCTACGATACAGGAATTGGAAAAGAAGGCTATTCGATTATTGGTCAAGGTCAGATTGATCAAATTTTAAGCGGAAAACCAGAAGATCGAAGAGAATTATTTGATGAAGCTGCGGGAATCGTAAAGTTTAAACGACGGAAAAATTTTTCTTTAAAAAAACTGGAAGAAGAACGGCAGAATTTAACCCGTGTAAACGATATTTTAACAGAACTTGAAAAGCAAATCGGACCATTACAAAAGCAATCTGAGGTAGCAAAAGAATACCTTAAGAAAAAAGAAGAGTTAAAAGCTTTTGATATCAATGTGTTTCTTTTAGAAGAGGAAAGACTTAAAGAACAGATTTCCAATTTGGAAGAAGCACTTGAAATTGCACAAGAAGAGTTTGCACAGACAGAGTGTTCTTATGCACAGACAAAGGAGTCTTACGAGGCAATTGAGATAGAAGTTGAGCAAATTGATTCCTCTGTTGAAAAAGCAAAAAATCAGTTAAATGAAACCATTCTTTTAAAACAACAGTTAGAAGGAAAGATTAATGTTTTAAAGGAACAGATTCATTCTATTCAAATGAATGATGCACACTATGGAAAACGCCTTGAAGTAATTGAAAAAGAAATCAGTGAACGAGAAACAAAGCAGATCGCATTAAGAAAAGAACAAGATACAATAAAGGATCGCTTAAAAGATACAGCAAAGGAAGATGAAGAAGCAAAGCAGCAATTGATTGCAATCCAAAGTAAAGTGATACAGCAAGCGGAAGAAATCGAACACTGCAAACAAGATATTATGGATCTTCTAGAAAACCGTGCATCTACAAAGGCAAAAATTCAGCATTTTGATACTACACGAGGTCAACTTTCCACGAGACGTTCAGAATTATCACAGAGAATTATTACCCTGTCTGCTGAAGCTCAAAGAGATCATAAAGTTGTTGTAGAATACAAATTAAAGCAAAAAGATGTATCTGTAGAAATTTCAAAATATCACGAAGAAGTAAAAGAAAACGAACAACAGATTCAAAGTTTTCAAAAAGAGCTTTCTAAAAAACAAGAAGAATTCCGAGTGGGTCAGACGGCTTATCATAGAGAATCCTCTCGTTTAGAGTCCTTAAAGAATATCACAGAGCGCTATGACGGATATGGAAACAGTATCCGTAAGGTTATGGCGAATAAACAGAAGGAAAAAGGACTTATAGGAGTAGTTGCGGATATTGTTAAGGTAGAAAAAAAATACGAAATTGCGATTGAAACAGCATTAGGTGGAAATATTCAGAATATCGTTACAGATAATGAAGAAACTGCCAAAAGAATGATCGCTTATCTAAAGCAAAATAAATATGGACGAGCTACATTTTTACCGTTAACAAGTATGCGGATAAATAGTGGATTTCGACAGGAAGAGGCATTGAAAGAACCAGGGGTGATCGGCCTTGCTCACACCCTAGTTCACGTAGAAGAGCAGTTTAAAGAATTGATGGATCAATTGCTTGGAAGGACAGTTGTGGTAGATCAGATTGATCACGGAATTCAATTATCAAGAAAATATAGACAATCTTTAAGAATAGTTACATTAGAGGGAGAATTAATTAATCCAGGTGGGTCTATGACAGGAGGCGCTTTTAAAAATTCCAGTAATCTTCTAAGTAGAAGAAGAGAAATTGAAGAGTTTGAAAAGACTGTGCAACTGTTAAAAAAAGACATGGATGCTTGTGAAGGAGAGATTAACAAGGTAAAAGAAGCGCGTACAACTTGCTACAATCGGATTGATGAAATTCAGCAGAAGTTAAGAGATGCATCTGTAGTAGAAAATACCATTCGCATGAAATTAGAACAGCTTCAAGTAAAAATGAAAGAAACGAAGCAAAGATATGATAAATATGTTGCAGAGCAAGCTGAAATCAATCAAGAGATTAAAGGAATTAAAGAAAATGAAGATTCCATTCAATTGGAATTAGAAGCGTCGCAAAATCTCGAAATACAATTGAATCAAAAAATTGAACAGCTTTCAAGTTCTCTAGAATCTGACAAAGAAAAAGAAGCAGAGAAACTAAAGCGTACACAAGAGGTACATCTGGCTTTTGCGTCTTTAGAACAGCAAGAGCTCTTTGTGAAAGAGAACATAAGTCGTATCCTTGAAGAAACGCAAAAGTTCCGCGCAGAACTTTTAAAAATCAACGAAAATAAAGGCAATACAATAGCAGAGATTGATGAAAAGAAAGAAGAAATAAAAAATCTGCAAGATACAATCAATGATTCCACAAGTTTGTTTACGGATCTTGAAGAAGAAATTCAGACACAGACACAAAAGAAAGAGAATCTAAATAAAAAACACAAAGATTTTCTATACAAAAGAGAAGAGCTTTCCAAACATATTTCAGAGCTGGATAAAGAAATGTTTCGCTTAACAAACAAAAAAGAAACTTACGAGGAATCTTCTGAAAAACTTATGAATTATATGTGGGAAGAATATGAGATTACCTATAATCACGCAATGGAACTTAGGGATGTAACATTAACAGATCTTGCATTTATGAAACGACAAATACAAGAGTTGAAAAATCAGATAAAAAAATTAGGTCATGTCAATGTAAATGCTATTGAAGATTACAAAAATGTATCAGAACGTTACGAATTTCTGAAAGTACAACACGATGATCTAGTGGAGTCTGAAGAAGCATTGAACAAAATTATTGAAGAATTAGATGTGGCTATGCGAAAACAATTCAAAGAACAATTTGCACGGATATCGAAAGAATTCGATCAAGTGTTTAAACAGTTGTTTGGTGGTGGAAAAGGGACCTTAGAGTTGATAGAAGGAGAAGATATTCTTGAAGCGGGAATACGTATTATTGCACAGCCGCCAGGAAAAAAACTTCAGAATATGATGCAACTTTCTGGTGGAGAAAAAGCGTTGACTGCAATTTCTTTGTTGTTTGCGATTCAAAATCTGAAACCATCCCCATTTTGTCTGTTAGATGAGATTGAAGCGGCACTTGATGATAGTAATGTTACTCGATATGCAAAATATTTACATAAACTTACAAAGCATACCCAGTTTATTGTAATTACACACAGAAGAGGAACTATGACAGCTGCGGATAGACTTTATGGAATTACCATGCAGGAAAAAGGTATATCTACCCTTGTTTCTGTGGATCTTTTGGAAGATAAATTAGACAAATAAAAAAGGAGTTTGATAAAAACATGGAAGAAAAAAAAGGTTTTTTTAAACGGCTGGTTTCAGGACTGGCAAAAACAAGAGATAATGTTGTCTCTGGCATGGATAGTATTTTTCATGGATTTTCAAATATAGATGAAGAATTTTACGAAGAATTAGAAGAGACACTGATCATGGGGGATTTAGGGGTAAATACTACCATGAATATTATCGAGGATTTGAAGAAAAAAGTAAAAGAGAACCATATCAAAGAACCAGTACAATGTAGACAACTTTTAATCGATAGTATTAAGGAGCAGATGGATGTAGGTGATACTGCTTATGAATTTGAAAATCAAACCTCTGTAGTATTTGTAATTGGAGTTAATGGGGTAGGGAAGACTACAACCATTGGAAACTTAGCAGGAAAGCTTCATGATGAGCACAACAAGGTCGTTCTTGCTGCAGCAGATACATTTCGTGCGGCAGCAGGAGAACAGCTAAAAGAATGGGCCTCTAGAGCGCAATGTGACATGATAGGTGGTCAGGAAGGATCTGATCCAGCAGCAGTTATTTATGATGCAGTGGCAGCTGCAAAGGCAAGAAAAGCAGATATTCTTCTTTGCGATACAGCAGGAAGACTTCACAATAAGAAAAACTTAATGGAAGAATTAAAGAAGATCAACCGCGTCATCGATCGAGAATATCCGGAAGCCCACAAAGAAACACTTGTAGTTTTGGATGCTACAACGGGGCAGAATGCACTTGCACAAGCCAAAGAATTTAATGAAGTTTCTGATATAACAGGTGTAATCTTGACGAAAATGGATGGTACAGCAAAAGGAGGAATTGCAGTTGCAATTCAGGCAGAACTTGGAATTCCTGTAAAGTATATAGGTGTGGGAGAAAAAATAGAAGATCTTCAAAAATTCGATTCCGATGAATTTGTAAATGCGCTCTTTTATACAGAATAAAAGTAAATCACTCAGCTCTTATGAACTGAGTGATTTTTTTGAAACGTTAAAGTTTTTCATTTCTCTTTTTTTCAAGAAGTGCATGAATTTTATCGGTAGGATTTAAAACCTCGCCAATCGTTGTATCATGATTTAAAGAATCAATGATAAGAGCAAGGAACTTACTCATATCAGCTGTAACAAAATAAGGTCTATCAAATGCTTCTTCTGGGAGATAAGTAAGATTTGTTGTAATTACACGATCGATAAAACCGTTTTCATAATACGCGTCAAACTTTTCAAAACCTTCTGTGAAAAGACCAAAGGTTGTACAAACAAATACGCGTTGTGCCCCTCTTTCTTTAATCTGTTTTGCAACATCAAGCATACTTTCACCAGATGCGATCATATCATCTACAATGATTACATCTTTTCCGTTTACATCGTCGCCAAGGAATTCGTGGGCAACGATTGGATTCTTTCCATTTACAATTTTGGAATAATCACGGCGTTTATAGAACATACCCATATCAACACCAAGGATATTAGAAAAGTAAACGGCACGATGCATGGCACCTTCGTCTGGACTTATGATCATAAGATGATCTTTATCCACATTTAAATCTGGTACAGAACGGAATAAAGCTTTCATAAACTGATAAGGTGGGTTGAAACTATCAAATCCACTAAGAGGAATGGCGTTTTGTACTCTAGGATCGTGAGCATCAAAAGTAATAATATTTGTAACGCCCATAGCGGTCAATTCTTCTAAAGCCATAGCGCAGTCTAAAGATTCACGTTTGGAACGTTTATGCTGACGACTTTCATAAAGGAAAGGCATAATCACATTGATACGGCGAGCTTTCCCAGTTGCAGCAGAGATGATACGCTTTAAATCTTGGAAATGATCGTCTGGTGACATATGATTCACAAATCCGTTTACAGTGTATGTAAGACTGTGATTACATACGTCTGTCATAATAAATAAGTCCGTACCACGAATAGATTCTGCAAGGGTTCCTTTGGCTTCACCAGAACCAAATCTTGGGCAAGTATAGTCTACAAGATAATTGTTAGATTTGTAATTCGAGTACAAAGCAGAAACATCTGCTTCACTTACAGTATCTTTTCGAAATGATACAATGTAGTCATTTACCTTTTTTCCAAGTTCAGCACAACTTTTCATAGCAACAATTTTAAGTGGTGCAGTAGGAAGTGTTTTTTCTAATCTTTCGATATTTGGCATGATATTCTCCTATGTTTTGATATATTAATTAGAATCTTTCCCCAATTCTATAATGGTTATATCATTTTTTGACTATAAATTCAAGGTTCGCTTGCGTAAATAGTAAATTATGATTATAATAACTTAGAAGATTAAGAAATAAAGTAAATCAAGATAGAAAGGTAGTTAGTAAAGTATGAGTAAACCAGTGGTAGCGATTGTAGGACGACCAAATGTTGGAAAATCCACTTTATTTAATGTTCTTGCCGGAGAGATGATCTCCATTGTAAAGGATACACCGGGTGTAACAAGAGATAGAATCTATGCGGATGTAAGCTGGCTAGATAAAGAGTTTACAATGATCGACACAGGAGGAATTGAACCGGAGAGCAAAGATATTATCTTATCTCAGATGCGTGAACAGGCTCAGATAGCCATTGATACAGCAGATGTGATTATCTTTATTACGGATGTACGTCAAGGATTGGTGGATGCAGATTCTAAAGTAGCAGATATGCTTAGACGTTCTGGAAAACCAGTTGTACTTGCAGTTAATAAAGTAGATAGTTTTGAAAAATTTATGCCAGATGTGTATGAATTTTATAATCTTGGAATTGGGGATCCAGTTCCTGTTTCTGCAGCTTCAAGATTGGGACTTGGGGATCTTCTTGATGAAGTTATTGCATATTTTCCAGAAGGAACAGGCGACGTTGAAGAAGATGAGCGACCAAGAATTGCAATTGTAGGAAAGCCAAATGTTGGAAAATCATCCATTATCAACAAATTGCTAGGAGAGAATCGAGTAATTGTATCCAATGTTGCAGGTACTACAAGAGATGCCATTGACACGGAGATTGTGCATAATGGTAAAGAATATGTATTCATTGATACAGCAGGACTTCGAAGAAAAAATAAGATCAAAGAAGAATTAGAGCGTTATAGTATCATTCGCACGGTTACTGCCGTAGAACGTGCAGATGTGGTGCTGATGGTTATTGATGCTGTAGAAGGAATCACGGAGCAGGATGCCAAAATTGCAGGAATTGCACACGATAGAGGAAAAGGAATCATTATCGTTGTAAATAAATGGGATGCCATTGAAAAGAACGATAAAACTACAAGAGAGTACGAAGGGAAAATTCGTCAGGTTCTTTCTTATCTTCCTTATGCAGAGATTATGTATGTATCTGCAAAGACAGGACAAAGACTTCCAAAGCTTTATGATATGATTGATATGGTAATTGAAAACCAGACACTTCGTATTTCTACGGGAGTTTTAAATGAAATCATGACAGAAGCAGTTGCCATGCAGCAACCACCTTCTGATAAAGGAAAGAGATTGAAACTTTATTACATCACACAAGTTTCTGTTAAGCCACCTACTTTCATTATTTTTGTAAATGATAAGGCACTGATGCATTTTTCATATACAAGATATTTGGAAAATAAGATCCGTGAAGCATTTGGGTTCAGAGGAACTTCTCTTAGATTTATCATAAGAGAAAGAAAGGAAAAGGACCAATAATATGGAAAGACTAATTTGCCTTTTGATCGGATATGTATGTGGGCTTCTTCAAACAGGAGTGATTGTTGGAAAGATAAACCACGTAGATATCAAGAAAGAAGGTAGTGGAAACGCTGGATCAACCAACGCAGTAAGAGTATTAGGATGGAAAGCAGGGGCGATGACCTTTGTAGGAGACGTTCTTAAGTGCGTGATTGCAATCGTAATTGTAAGAGTAGTCTATAAGGAAAGCAGCATGTTACCACTTTTGGCAATGTATGCAGGACTTGGGGCTACATTAGGACATAATTTTCCGTTTTACATGCATTTTAAAGGTGGAAAAGGCATTGCTGTTTTAGGTGGTCTTGTAGTATCAACAGGATTTGCGTTGGTTCCAATTCCATTGTCAGCATTTTTAATAGCGTCGATTCTTACACGTTATGTATCCGTTGGATCTTTGTTAGCATCTACTACGTTTTTCTTAGAAGTGATTGCATTTGGACAATTGGGATATTTTAAAATGGAAACGACGTATTTGTATGAACTATATGTGCTTGTTTTTATACTTATGGCACTGGCATGGTATCGTCATAAAACGAATATCAAACGATTATTATCAGGCACAGAAATGCCATTTAAGTCGGATAAAAAATAAAACCAGAAGGAAGTTGTTTTTTTGGATTTAGCGAAAAGGAGAAGGAATATGGCAAATGTTGGAGTATTAGGTGCAGGAAGCTGGGGAACAGCGCTTTCTGTTCTTCTTCATGACAATGGGCATCATGTAACAGTATGGTCTATTGATCCAGAAGAAGTTTGCATGTTAACAAAAGATAGAGAACATAAGACAAAACTTCCAGGGGTAAAGATTCCAGAAGATATGATATTTACAACTACAATGGAAGAAGCGATCAAAGGAATGGATGTACTTGTTTTGGCAGTGCCATCGCCATTTACAAGGGCTACAGCAAAGAAGATGAGCCCTTATGTAAAAGAGGGGCAGATTATTGTAGATGTGGCAAAAGGAATTGAAGACTCTACATTAATGACATTGTCTATGCAGATTGAAGAAGAGATTCCACAGGCAGATGTGGCTGTTCTTTCTGGTCCAAGTCATGCAGAAGAAGTTGGAAGGAGATTGCCAACAGGTTGTGTAGTTGGTGCAAGAACAAGAAAGACAGCAGAATACTTACAAGGGTTGTTTACAAATGAAGTGTTTCGCGTCTATACAAGCCCAGATATTTTAGGGATTGAACTTGGCGGGTCTTTGAAAAATGTGATTGCTTTGGCAGCAGGGATGGCAGATGGACTAGGTTACGGAGATAATACAAAAGCAGCGCTTATCACAAGAGGGATTGCAGAAATTTCACGTCTTGGAGTAAAGATGGGAGGAAAAGCAGAATCTTTTTCAGGATTAACAGGTATGGGAGATCTAATTGTAACATGCGCAAGTGTGCATAGCCGTAATAGAAAAGCAGGCTATCTTATGGGACAAGGCAAAAGCATGCAAGAAGCTATGGACGAAGTAAAGATGGTTGTAGAAGGTGTTTATTCAGCAAAAGCTGCCGCAAAACTTGCGAAAAAATATGAAGTATCTATGCCGATCGTAGAGCAGATTAATAAAATCCTTTTTGAAGGAAAAGATCCGAAAATAGCAGTCGAAGAATTGATGCTTCGCTCTAAGAAAAGCGAACATGCTTCAATTCCATGGCCAGAAGAAAATAAATAGTCATAACCTCCTTGGGTTGTGCATACATTTGTATCACAGAACAAGGGGGTATTTTTATGGATTCATTTCAGCTATACAAAGACATGAAAGCAAGAACAAACGGGGAAATTTATATTGGTGTAGTAGGTCCTGTTCGGACAGGCAAGTCAACATTTATCAAACGATTTATGGATGTGATGGTTTTGCCATATATGACGGATAATCCCGCAAAAGCACGTACAAAGGATGAAATGCCTCAATCAGCATCTGGAACAACGATTATGACAACAGAACCGAAATTTGTTCCAAAAGATGCAGCACGGGTTATGCTTAATGAGGAAGTGGATGTAAAAATAAGACTCATTGATTGTGTCGGTTATATGGTAAAAGGAGCCACAGGACATTTAGAACAAGAGACAGAGCGGCAAGTGAAAACACCATGGTTTGATGCAGAAATCCCGTTTACGAAAGCGGCAGAAATTGGAACAGAAAAGGTGATTCATGATCATTCTACAATAGGAATTGTGGTTACAACAGATGGAAGCATTGGAGAACTTCCAAGAGAAAATTATATTCCAGCGGAGGAGAAAACGATACAAGAACTTCAATCCATAGGGAAACCATTTCTTGTAGTCTTAAATACCAAAAAGCCATTTAGTGAAGAGGTAAAGAAATTAAAAGAAGAAATGGAAGAAACGTATAAAGTAAGCGTTTTGCCGGTCAACTGCGAACAGTTGAAAGAAGAAGATATTCATAAAATGATGAAACAAATTTTATATGAGTTTCCAATTACAGAGGTGGAGTTCCATATTCCAAAATGGGTTGAGATGTTACCAGTGGAACATAAGATAAAACAAGAATTGCTAAAGAATGTAAAGGCACTTATGGATCGCTTTAGTGATATAAGAAGTGCGGCTAATGATCTAGGAGAATATGATGGGATCTACATAGATAAAATGCATGTAGATAAAATGGAAATGGACACAGGTAAAATTAAAGTAGGGATTAGTTTTGCAGAACAATATTATTACGAAGTACTAAGTGAATTAACCGGAACACCGATAAAAGGTGAATATGAACTGATTGCTGCAATGAGAGAACTAGCAGTAATAAAAAAAGAATATAGTCAAATAAAAGATGCTTTCACAGATGTAAAAATGAAAGGTTATGGAGTCGTTAGTCCGACGAAAGAAGAAATATTGTTAGAAGAGCCGCAGATTATAAAACAAGGAAGCAAATATGGAGTAAAGATTCATTCAGAAGCACCTTCCATTCACATGATAAAGGCCAACATACAAACTGATATTGCTCCAATTGTAGGAAGTGAAAAACAAGCGCAAGATCTTGCAGAATATATCAAAGGAGAAGGAGAAAAGAAAGGTGGAATCTGGGATACAAATATATTTGGAAAATCCATTGAAGAACTAGTGATAGATGGGATTAAAAATAAGATTATGATGATCAACGACGAAAGCCAGGTAAAACTTCAAGATACAATGCAAAAAATTGTGAATGACAGTAATGGTGGGATTGTATGCATCATTATTTAAAATGTTAGGGATGTCATAAAAGGCATCCCCGATTTTATTTCTAACAGTTTTGCAAGATTGAAAAAAATGATAGCAATCAGTAGACAAGACTCTTATAATAATATTAAGGAGTTGTTTTTATGGAAAGTATCAGTATTTTAATTGTAGAAGATGATCTTGCTTTGGCTAATGAATTAAGAGAATACTTGGAAAAATGGGAGTATCAGATATCTTTAATATGTGAGTTTTCGAATGTATGGAAGGAATGTATAGAGTTAGGTCCAGATTTGATTTTAATGGATATCAACCTGCCATTTTATGATGGATTTTATTGGTGCCAGAAAATTAGGGAGTACTCAAAAGTACCTATGATTTTTATTAGTAGTAGGAATTCTGATCAGGATAAGATTATGGCAATTGCACAAGGCGGAGATGATTATATAGAAAAACCGTTTAATTTATCTTTGTTGAAGGCAAAAATACAAGCAATTCTTCGAAGAACCTACCAATACAAAGTAAGTCAAAAACAGTTTATACACGAAAATATTTATTATGACCTTTCTAGTGGTTCTGTTTATTATGGGCAGGAAAAGATAGAGTTGACGAAATCGGAAAATACAATTGTACAATTGTTGATGGAAGACAAAAGTAAGATTGTATCAAGAATTGTATTGATGGATGAATTATGGAATACGGATGAGTTTATTTCGGATAATACACTGACGGTTTTGATTTCGAGACTTAGAACAAAGTTTAAGCAATACACAGGAAACGATATCATTTATACAAAAAAAGGACAAGGATATTACATCAAATGAAATACTTAAAAAAATACGAGAAATTTTTAATATGTATTTTAACTATTTTTGTAGCATTTAATTTATATTTTATTTTTTTGTTAACCAATATTCGGTTGCAGTTTTTAATTTATTTAGACAGTTTGCTTGGCGTTTGTATTAGTATGTTTCTAGGAATAGATGCGTATTTCTTTTATAAAAAGGAAAAAGAAAAGAAAGAATATTTGAAAACAGGGGATTATATCTTTCAACAATTCGAAGAATTTGAAAATAAAGAGATTATAGAACATGATTTTCAAATTTTTCAAGAACGATTAAATGAACAAATAGATATTAATCAAGATCAACAAGATTTTATTACGAAATGGTGCCATGAGATAAAGATTCCACTTGCTACTGCCTGTCTTATAAACGAAAAAATACAACAAATGGATGTAAAAGATCAGTTAAAAGAGCAACTGGAAAAAATAAAACAATACTTAAATGCTGCACTGGTAAGTTGTAAGGTACAAGGAACATTTGATGATCTTCAAGTGAAGAAAACTAAGTTGGAAGAATGTGTAAAATCATCAATTAAAAACAACCGATATTTTTTAATGAATCATCAAGTAGAATTACAAATTGATCTACATGGAGAATACGTATATAGTGATCCGCAGTGGCTGATTTATATCATTGATCAAATCATTGCCAACGCAATTAAGTATGCAAAGGAAGTTCCTTATATACATATTTGGAGTTGCCAGACAGAAAACGAAGTAAAGTTGAATATTCAAGATTATGGAGAAGGGATTAAAGATTTTGACTTGCCACGAATTTTTGAACGAGGTTACGTAGGAAGTAATCATCATAATGGCAAATACAAATCAACAGGTATGGGACTTTATATGGTGCGTTTGATGATTCAAAAGCTTGGACATGAGATTACAGTGACAAGTAAAGAAAACGAAGGAACTTGTATCTGCATTTCTTTTAGAAATATCGAAAATTACTTCAATCTCTAACATTGCAATTTTGTAATGTTAGAGATTATTTTTGTAACCTACATGCAAGGATTTATAGAGCATTCATCTTTATAATGATTCTCATAAGGAGGAAATAGTATGAGTGAAAAAACAATTTTAGAAGTAAAAAATCTTTTTAAGAATTACGGAACAAAAGGGTTTCAGACAAATGTGTTAAAAGGGCTTAATTTTGCAATTCATGAGCATGATTTCATTGCAGTGATGGGACCTTCAGGTTCAGGGAAAACCACATTAATGAATCTGTTATCAACCATTGACAAACCTACACAAGGAGCAATCTTTTTGGAGGGAAAAGATCTAACAAAATTAAAAAACAAAGAGTTATCAAAAATTCGAAAGGAAAAAATTGGTTTCATTTTTCAAGACTATAATTTGTTAGATACGATGACTCTACAAGACAACATTGCATTACCATTATCCTTAAATGGTGTCTCAAGTACTGAATGCATTCAAAAAGTGGAACATTTGGCCAAGGCGTTTGGCTTAAAAGAACATTTAAAAAAATACCCATATCAGTTGTCGGGAGGACAAAAACAAAGGGGAGCTACCTGTAGAGCATTGATTACAGAACCTAAAATTATTTTTGCGGATGAACCAACTGGTGCACTAGATTCCAAATCGAGCCATGATTTACTAGAATGTTTAAAACAAGTCAATGAAAAGGGACAGGCAACAATTTTAATGGTTACCCATGATACATTTAGTGCTTCTTATGCAAAAGAAGTGTATATATTAAGTGATGGAACAATTAAGTGTAAGTTAACAAAAGGACAAAGTCGTAAAGAATTTTATGACCGTATCATTGAGATGCAGACGTCTATGGGGAGTGATTTTTCATGAGTATGTTCAAACTTGTTTTTCAAAATTTTAAATCCAGTTTTAAAAGTTATTTATCGTTAATTCTTTCGCTTTCTTTTACAACAATGATCTTATCTAATTTTATTAATTTGGTATCTTCAGGAATTTTGGATCAACTAGGAGAAAGCCAGTCTCAAAATATTGAAATTGTCATACAAACATTGTCGGTTGTAATTGCTTGCTTTATGTTATTTTTTGTTTGGTATGCAACAAATGTATTTTTAACAAAAAGAAAAAAGGAAATTGGAATTTACGTTTTTATGGGGCTATCAAATCAAAAAATTGGGCAGCTATATATGTTGGAGACAAGTCTAATTGGAGGTGTTTCTCTTTTTCTTGGAGTTGGGTTTGGAATTCTCACTTCCCAACTATTTACAATGATTTTGGTAAAACTTTCGGATATTGCTATCGAAATTAAATTTAAATTCACGATATCTTCTGTTTTGATTACATGTATGATTTTTGGAATTATTTATTTGATTTTTGTAATAAAAGGATACATAAATATTGTTCGAAGTAGTGTCTTAGAGATGGTTTCGGCAAATAAGCAAAATGAATATGTAAAACAAAACGTAATTGTTTTGTTGTTCAAATCAATTATAGGCGTATGCTTTTTGGGATACGGGTTTTACCTTGCTGTGAAAGAAGCGGGTATGGAAGTCATGGGAAATGTATTGATTGCAACGGTCATGGTAATTGTTGGAATTTATATGTTATTTGGTGGATTGATTCCGTTTATATTCCAAAGATTGGCACAAAACAAACGATTTCTTTATAAAAAGGAACGAAACTTATGGGTGAATCGTATGATTTTTCGAGTGAAAAAAAATTACCGTACGTATGCAATGGTATGTGTTTTAATGCTTTGTTCGGTAACAGCATTGGGATTTGGATTTGCTATGAAAGAGCGAAGTGATCAAATCAATCATTTTGAAAATACATATACCTATCAAATTATGTCAAAAGAAAAGGGAGCTAGACAAGCGTTTACATCTTTGATTGAAAGGAAAAATAAGATAAAGTATTCTTCAGAAGTAGAAATTGCAGTGATACCAAATGAATATACCGACAATGTTTATAAAAACACACCATATACCTTGTTGTCCTATTCTGCAGCGAAAAAAATAGCAAAAGAAACAGGGTTACCATTTGCATATGGCGAACCAAAGGATAACGAATTTATTGAATTAACACACTTGTATTTAATGTCATTTGCAGATGAGCAAATTAAGACGAGTCATACGATAAATCAAACAATGTATACATCTATGGAAAAAACAAATGAACCTTACTTAGGGTATATGCAAGAGCAAATGGAGTGTATGATCGTAAATGATCACGTATACCAAACATTGAAACCTTTGGCACAATGTATGTACTTTTACAATTTTAAATTGGCAAGCGCAAATCATTTTGAGCAGTCTGTGGAGGATATTCAATCAAGTCCTTTTTGTGATGGATTAGTAAAAATTAATCCAAAACGAAATGAAAATGCCTGGATTCAGATTTTATTTAGTGTATCGTTTTTTGTGTTTTTAGTCTTTATTTTTGCCAGTGGAAGTATTCTCTTTATGAAAATATACAACGATGCTTTTGAAGAAAAAGAGCGTTATCGCATACTATCAAAAATTGGTGTGGATAAAAAGATACAGAGCAAAGCCATTACAAAGGAACTTCAAATTGCTTATGCAATTCCATTGATTATTATGACAATAGCATCGTTCTTTTCTTTGAAAGCGTTAGCAAATGTAATGCTAGTGCCATCTTTAGTGACAATTAATATATGGAGTATATTAATTAGTTATGTATTTTTTGGGCTATGCTATTTTGCATCTAAAGCAATTTACAAGAAAAATATTGGACTGTAATGAGAAGGGCTTAACAATCTTCACTGAAACCACTAGATATATATTTCCCAATTTGATACAATAACTAGTATCGATTAGAATTTGAAAAGGAATTAGAAAAGAAAGGGAAATATAGATGAATACAAGAATTTACAATGTCAGAGTCCTTACGATGGAAGAGGATAAAAAAATCTTTACAGGAGAAGTATGGGTGGAAGGAGATGAAATTACCTATGTAGGTAGTGAAAATCCAGATACACAGATCATATGGGATCAGGAGATTGATGGACAAGGAAATCTTCTGATGCCAGGGTTTAAAAACGCACACACACATTCTGCTATGACGTTCCTTCGTTCTCACGCAGATGACATGAAACTAGATGAGTGGCTTCATACGAGAGTGTTTCCAGCAGAAGCAAAATTAACAGGAGAAGATATCTATTGGCTCAATAAACTGGCAATCATGGAATACTTAACAAGCGGTGTAACAGCAGCATTTGATATGTATTTAAATAAACCAGCAGCAGCGCGAACAGTGGAAGATACGGGATTTCGAATGGTGCTTTGTGAGAGCATTAATGATTTTGGTGGAACACTAGAAGAAGTAGAAGAAGATTACCATAGATACAATCAAGATCCATCTAGGTTGCTTTCCTACCAGCTTGGATTTCATGCAGAATATACGACCAGTCGTACGTTGATGGAAGGACTTTCTAAAATTGCAGCAAAATATCAGATTCCAGTTTATGTGCATTGCTCAGAAACAAAGAAAGAAGTAGAAGATTGTCGTACAAGAACAGGGATGACACCAGTTGCATACATGGATTCGTTAGGACTTTTTAACTATGGTGGCGGAATTTTTCATGGAGTTCATATGGATGAAGATGATTTTACAATTTTAAAAGAAAGAAGAATGTTTGAGATTACAAATCCAGCATCAAACTTAAAATTGGCAAGCGGAATTGCACCAATTAAAAAATATATAGACTGTGAGATTCCAGTTGCAATTGGTACAGATGGACCGGCAAGTAACAACTGTCTTGACATGTTTCGGGAAATGTTCCTCGTAACAGGACTTCAAAAGGCAATTTGTGATGATCCAGAGGCTGTTCCGGCACAGGAAGTGTTAAAAATGGCAACGGTAAATGGAGCTCATGCCATGGGGCTTCCAGAGTGTGATGTGATTGCAGTCGGAAAGAAAGCAGACATGATTCTCATTGACCTTATGCAACCTAACATGCAACCACTTCAAAATGTAGAGAAAAATCTAGTTTATAGTGGTAGCAAACAGAATGTAAAGATGACCATGATTGCCGGAAAAATTTTATATCAAGATGGAGAATTTTATTTGGATTCTTCCAAGGAAGAGATTTTCAAAAAAGCACAGGAAAGTGCAACGAGAATTTTAGGTTAGACGTCAAGTAAGGAGAGATTGATAGATGTATGTAAAGTTATTTACAGATGGAGCAGCTCGTGGAAATCCAGATGGACCAGGTGGTTATGGAGCAATTTTGGAGTATATAGACAAAAAAGGACAGCTTCATACAAAGGAACTATCCCAAGGGTATGAAAAAACGACCAATAATCGGATGGAACTTTTGGCAGTCATTGTAGGATTGGAAAATTTGAATTGTTCTTGTGAAGTGGACGTGTTTTCGGATTCAAAATATGTGGTAGATGCGTTTAATCAACACTGGATTGATGGATGGATTAAAAAAGGCTGGAAACGAGGAAAGAATGAACCGGTTAAAAATGTGGATTTGTGGAAGCGCCTTATTGCAGTGAAAGAGAAACATCAAGTAACCTTCAACTGGGTAAAAGGTCATGATGGACATCCTCAAAATGAACGATGCGATGAACTTGCCACGACTGCAGCAGATGGTGGTTTCTTATTGAAGGACGAGGGATTAAATTCCCACTAGACAGTAAGAAAAAAACATAGTATAATTAACAACTGAGTCAAGTAAGACAGACAATCGCGGCTGCGAATGCTGAAAGGCTGCAGACGAGGAAAGTCCGGGCTTCGCAGGGCAGGATGCCGGATAACGTCCGGTGGAGGTGACTCCAAGGCCAGTGCAACAGAAATAAACCGCCGGAAGTATTTCCGGTAAGGGTGGAAAGGCAGTGTAAGAGACTACCGCCTCGTGGGTAACCAAGAGGGCACATGTAAACCCCATCCGAAGCAAGACCG
>JARIEI010000066.1 GCA_029256845.1 Ruminococcus sp.
TATAGTTTTCTTTTGATAGCGTAAATTCTATGGCGCGGTTTACACTTGATTCATCTTCTACAATTAAAATCGAACTCAATTTCTTTCACCTCATTGAGATATTTTCTGTTGTATTATATCATAAAAATGAACCTATGCGATTAGTTTATTTTCTATTCTTTTAAAAAAATGATGATATAGAATTTCCTTCTTTATCTTTCATATTATTCATTTCCTTTATCAATAAATCAAATTGACAAACATCCTTCCTAAATCTATTTTGGGTTGTTAACTGATTGATTTTATCTGTTAATGTTACACCTCGAAAACAACTTTTTAGAATTGTATTTACTGACTTTATATTAGAGCGAAATGGTTTATTTCTTCTATACTGATATACTTTATCTTTAATTTCAAAAATAGTAGTGTTCGGTTTTGCATTAATCAGCACAATTGTCCACATAATCGCGTGATACAACTGTTTTGCAACTGGATCCCATTTGTCTTTTTCGTGTTCATTTTCACGTCTTACTATTTCTATGTTTTCGTTTCTTCTTTCATTATTTTGCTGACAGAGAGGATTAAAAAGAGGCAGTCCGCTGTGGTTTATCAGACTCAAAAAATCTCTGGCTGCACCCATTCCACACTGTATCGTTTGAATTTCACCAGTTGTCTTATTCTTTGCTTCAAATACATAATATTGATCATGAATCATTTTCTTTGCATCACTATATTTTGTTTGTCCTTGCAATAATTGTAAATGTGCAACAGGTCTTACTTCATAATTTGCTACAATCCGTTGCCGTCTTTCTTTACTTCTGCAATCCATTTATTTCCTCCTTCACAAATTTATAAACGTAATTTCTCTTCTGTTAAAACAGTACTTTCTCCGTCTTTTTGGCATTGATAGTTATCAATAATCTGAATCGTCTTATCAACCACCTTACTTGCCAGGGATGAATAAAGTTTTTTGTCTCCTATAATATAAAACTCTTCTTTTGCACGTGTAGCAGCAACATTCATAATATTCGATTCGGAAACTGCCCATGCTGCTGCCCCCTTACTTGCATTATCCGCTCCTAGTATAAAATAAACAATTTTCGCTTCTTTCCCTTGAAAAGTATGTACCGTTCCTACATTAACTGGCTTGTTCATTTTCCACTTTGTAAATTCGATTCTGTCCAATGCCTTTGCTGCCTGATAAGCTACATTTCTAAATGGTGAAATGACATAGATTTCTCTTTTCAGACTAGGATCTTCCTTAAGTCGTTCCTCAATTAACTGAATCAGGAATTCTATTTGCTCGCGAACAAATTTTTCATTTGCTTTCCCACCAATATCATACCAAAATGCCTTTCCATAAGCTTTGTATTCAGGTTTTCCCTGAACCATAAGACCTTTATACGAAATTGCATTTGAAATGGAAAACATTGGATCATCACATCGTCTATGTACCCAAAGTGGAATTCCAATCCACTCTTCTTCATTTTTGTAAAAGCCATAAGTTCCTATGCTGTCTAAAATTGTCTGTACCGAAGTATATTCTGAAACATATTTTTCACTAACACCATGGTGTCTTGCAATTAAATTTAAAACTTCTGTGTTTACCGTTAATACTGGTTTGATTTGTGCTGGATCTCCAAATGCCATAATTCTTTTGCATCGAAACATCGCTCCTACACATGCCTGTGGCAGTGCCTGACCTGCTTCATCAATAAACAAGTTTTGAATAGAATTTTCTGGCATGTTATAAAACATTCTTCTAAAACTTGCGAACGTAGTGCTTATAACAGGAATTGCTAAGTTAATCCATTGCCATGCC
>JARIEI010000196.1 GCA_029256845.1 Ruminococcus sp.
TTCCTTTTTGAACCCCTTTATTGATTACATTTCCTACATCTTTAATCCCTTTTATATTTTAATTGTGTCATTAACACATAATGATTTTTATTCCAAATCATCCAACACTTCAATTTTCCCATTCAACTCATTCGCAAAATACTTTAAAACTAATTCACGTCCTTCTTCATTTCCAACTATTTGGGGTAAGTTTTTGTACAATAACAGCAATGGAATAATAAAAATCACTAATATTTCTCCTAATAATAGAAAATCTCCTTGCGAAAAAAATACTCCAAGAATCATCATAATAATTAAAAAAAATTGAGCTCCTTTTTTTATATGTGGCAACACCACAAATTCCCCTTCTAAAACAACATTTTCTACATGAACCATTAATTTTACCCTTAGCATTTCCCACCCTCCTCCATTCATACTCCCTGCTGCGTAACTTACAAATAAAGTCTCCTTTTCTTTATCATAATTTGCTAATGTGGTTTTTCTATATGCTTGATTTTGTATAGTTAAATTTTGGGTGGTTTGATTTAGTAAATACAAAAGTTTTTCTTTTGACATTGGAAGTGTTATTCTATATTTTTTCCCATATTATTCGCTCCTCCTAATTATCACATTTGTTTTCAAAGCCTAATGCCTTTTTTATACTATTCCATATTTATCTGCTTTCCATTTTTAAGGAAAAATCGTATCTTCATTAACACGCTGATTATTTAGAATACTTGAATATCTCCCTCTTTCTTTAAACTAAAATACTCTCTAATTGTCTTTTTTCTAGAAATTTGGCTTGGTGATTGTTCTCTCCGTCTTCCAAACATTTCTTGAATGTATAATTTGACTATCACAACGTTGCTTCACCTTAAATTTTATCTATCCAATTTCGTTTTCTTTATGGAATTAGTTATCCACTTTATTTGTGAAACAGCCTTTGTTTTTTCATTTATTTATCACATATGATAATGTATCTCCTGAAAAATCACTTTTAAGATTCGTGTAATACCATAAAAAACAGTCTTTACCAAACATATCATAATAGATAATTTCATCTGGTTTTTGCCCCTCAACCTCTAAACCATAGATGTCTTTATCATGAACAACACCATAAACAAATCTCGTTTCCTCTGGACGAACATTTAGATCCTGTAATGTATCACTTAATATAAGCTGAGACCTAATTCCACTTTTTGTATCTCCTACATATCTAGCATCTTTTGTAACAATATTAGTAGTTTTTATAAGAAATAAATATTTCTCCTGATTATCTATCTCTTTAATTTTAAACTTTGCAAATGTAACTGCTTTTTCTGAATCATCTTTTTCTGATATGTAATATAAAGAAACATATTCTTTACTTCTAAACTCTTTAATAACTTTATCAATATTCCTTGTATATTCCTCTTCTACTTTGATTTTTATTTCTGGATTTTTCATTGCCTCTTCCAAAGAATCCTTATATTGATCGTCAGGAGTATTTTCCTCTTTATATTGAATTTCTTCTGGATTCAGCAGATTCAGAGGAACATATTTTTTTTTCTCTTTCACCTCATATTTAATAACACTACTTTGAACTTCGCTATCTATGTCTTTTGTCAACGTGACTATAATAGATAGTCCGAAGAATACAATCATTCCCACTCCAACAATAAGTATTATCATCTTAATTATTCGCTTTGTTATTTTTTTCATCGATACCTCCCGTTAGTTAACACATGATAGAGCAACTTGCGGAAACATGTTTTGAAGCATTTCTCCTAACGCTGGTATTCTACTGGTTACATATCCCAACAATGGAATAAATGCTAAATCATCAGCTGCTCCAATACCTATAAAATTATCCGCAACAAACACTACAATTGCAAAAATAGCTGCTAAACTTATGACACCTTTGCCAATTTGTCTCCAATTTGCAAATCCCTTTTCATAGGACAGCGACCAATTTATACTTGCAAAATCGTCAACTCCTATACCACTTGGTAATTCAATAGGCATGTTCCCTGATGTCCCTGAATAACTTCCATTTATGCCAACTCCATCTTTTTTATATATCCTCCTCCTTTTACAGAGACTCCTGTATCTATATCTGTATATTTGATTTGCGATTGTATGTTCCATGTAAATAGATTCCAGATTTTACCTGCCCTCATATCTAAACTCTGAATTTCTTTTAGTTACAAATATATTTCCACCTTCATGCGTTGTTATTGCAAATTCTCCTCCCAACAAGTCTGTTGTGTATATTGTAATATCTGTACCGATTATATGTTAATTCACAACCTTATCTTCTAACCACGTCCGAGCTTTTTTACCAAGGTATATTCCTGTTTTTTTAACTTCTCCAATAAAGTCTTTTACAGAATTAATTCCACTTTTCATATCATAGCACCATGAGACCATTATAGTCTTCCATCACGGGTTTCACTGAGCAACTGATTTAATGCGTTGTGCTGATAGGTGGTTCTTTCTCCTGCTTCCTCTTTCCAAGTACGAATTCCAAAAGCATCATATCCGTACCGTGTCTGTATCTGTCCATCTTTTTGAATCTGAGACACTCTTCCTAATGTATCATAACCATAGACATAAACATAACGATCTAAGATGCCTTCTGCGTCCTGATGTACCAATTCTGTCAGCTAATCTTTCTTATCGTAGTGGTACAAGCTCTCTGTTCCATTGGATAGGTAAAGCTTCTTCTCTCCCCACCTTTTCCATAGGTATAAGAGACAGCTCTTCCATCTACATATTGGATTTCTGAAAGATCTCCCTGTTTTGTGTAGTCGTACTTCGTCAGGTATCCATCTTTATCAAGCTTACTAAGCAACTGTCCCTTCTTATCATAATCATAGGCTTCCTTTTTGATTCCACTCTTCTGCCTCTAGAAGTTCTTTACGATCTATACTGTCATACACACGGGATTTTTCGTCTTTTTATATCTTCCATAAATTGCTCATCATCAATATTATCATCAATTGTAAAAAGTTTCTTATTATTTACATAAACTCGAGTGGATGCTTTCCTTAACTTACATTGTGTTATATCTTCGAATTGAAATGTTCTTTTCTTTCCAAAAGTTGAACGCCATGTAATCGTATCGCCATTAATTTCTTTGCATAATACTACCAATAGTACATCCGCCTGTAAAAATTATTGCCACAATAAATATATAAACAAGCATTCTTTCTGTTTTTACTATGTAGTGTGTTTCGATTATTCCTTTCTTTTTCTCTTGATCCCGTTTATTTGCTCTTTCTTTTCGAATTTTTGAAAAATATCTCAAAATAGCAAATATCTTATTGTTAGCATCCGTTTTAAATTGAGGAATTTCTCCTCTTTTTAAGTTTAAGGTTTCTCCATCCAAACACATCGGCAATGGAAGATGCCATGGAAAGTCGTAAAAAACGAAGAGGATAGGTGAATCTTGAAAAAATCTATACTTACAAAAATTTTCTACTCTCTTATTTCATAAGACAATGTATCTCCCGAATGATCACTCTTTAGATTTGAGTAATACCATAAATAAAAATCTTGTCCTAATGATTCAAAATGTACAATTTCATCAGGTTGTTGTCCTTCTATTTTCAAACTATATATATTATCATCTGGCACCACACCATACACAAATCTTGTATTCTTGGGATTTACATTTAAATCTTGTAATGCATCGCTCAGGGTAAGTTGAAGCTTAATGCCTCTACTTGTCTTTAATCCATATTTTGTATCTTTTGTAACTTTATCGGATACTTTTGTTAAAAAAACATATTTTTGTTTTCCTTCGATTTCCTTGATTTTAAATTTAGCAAATGTTGTGGCTGCTTCCGTTTCTCCCTTTTCTGATATAAAATAGATAGCAATATATTCTTCGCTTTTGAATTCCTTTATAATTTCATCTATATTTCGCATGTAATCATCTTCAGGTGAAATTTTAATATTAGGATTCCTCATTGCCTGTTCCAATGTATCAGAATATTCTTCATCAGGGATGCTTTCTTCATCTACTTTTGTTCCCATTGGATTTACAATATCTAGTGGAACATATTCTTTTGTTTCTTTCGGTTCATAGGTGTAAATGTTATTTTGTTCTTTTTCATCATCTCCGAATAAAAGTCCAATAATGAAAAGTATCAAAAATACAGATATTATAAAAATAATAATAAACTTTATTATTTTTATGATTAATTTTATTATTTTTTTCATTTCACTTCCTCGTATGATAATCAAAAATAATTTTATCACACATTCCTTTCTCTTTAAGTATCAATTCCATTACGTTCATCTGAATTATTTACTTACTGAATGACTACCTCACTTAGATGAAATCCATTTTCGTTTCTCAACTAATTTCTCCAATAAATGGGGGTTTGTGTATGCCATCTTTATTCTTAATTTCTTTTTGTTTTTCAATATAAAATCATAACATTCTGCATTATCAACATCTTTGACTTCTACCTTTTCTATATCACTAAATGGGATTCTCCATGGCTTTCTCATAAATCGATATTGAGTGATTTCCTTTGTTCCAACTACAATTTTATCCAAAAACATATGGAGACAACATCCCGCACTTAAACTGAACATAACTAGGGAAAACACAATTCCTATTAAAAATTTTCCTTTTACACATATCGAACCAATTGCTAAAAGAAAAACTGTTAAAAAAGTAATCACCCACTTTTGTACTGGATCTGCTTTTATTGTAAATTCCTTTGACTGTTTCTCTCTTTTTTCTCTTATTTGATTCTTTTTTAGTATGTCGAGTAAAAATTTTCTGTTTTCTACAGAAAAAATAGTAAGAAGAGTAGTTTCATTTTGACACAAACAAAGTTCTCCATGCTCACTAAATTTATAATGAGTCACCAATTTCAAATCTATCGTTACATATTTCCCAAACATATTGTGATATACGATTTTATCTTTTTCTAATCTTATATACCACCTTTTATACATAAGGCTAATCATGAAACACAAAACTGATAACGTGATAAACATTGAACTCACCAATTTTTTCCCATTTCCACTATCAGGAAAAGTTTCGGTAATTATATATAGCAATCCAAAAGTTACCGCTATCCCAAAATAAATTTTAGAATATGTAGTCTTTTTAATATATGCAACCTCTTCATTTGTATCTGTAACTATTTTATCTTCAGCAGACGCCTTCTTCAAAATAAACCTAACTATCACAACCACTAAAAAATAACTCAGCAGTTTACTTGAAATCTTTAGAATAAAATCCATACATCTTCCTCCACACATTTTTATGCCTGGCAACTGGTCAGTGCACTATACATTTCCCCCCAACACTGTTCTAGATATTCTTTCACAGTGATTCCATTGTCATATAATGGCATAAAGCATTCTAATGTTTTTCCTCCATCCTTTAAACTAGATATCAACTCTTCTCCTCCATATTTCAATCTAAGCTTACTTGCTTCCTGTCTTAGAACCTCTAAAGGCTCCATATCCGTAACTCTCACAGATAGCTTCTTCTCCGTCTGCAACTCGAAGTGGACTTCCCAGTTCATTCTGAAGATAGTAGTTTGTTTCCCCATTTTCTTCATAAGATGCCACATTTCCATCCCAGAAGTAGGTCTGCGTGCGTTAATCTTATCAAAAAACCACTCCTATTTCCTCACCACATTTTCCAATGTGTTTTTAACTTCGGTTTTCTACTCTTGAATTTCAATCGTTAAAGAATCGCCAGCTTTATCACTTTGAAAGTTCTCATAATACCAAAAATAAAATGGCTTATCGCAAACTTCAAAATAGATTATTTCATTTGGTGCTTTTCCTTCTACTTTTGTTTTATATATATCTTTTTTATGTACATTTCCATGTAAAAACCGTGTATTTTCTGATCCAATATTCAAGTCTTGCATCGCATCACTTAACGCTAATTGTGATTTCATTAGACTTAATGTATTTTTACTATATGGTCGTCCCTTTTTTATTATTTCATAAGTGCTCGTTACGTAAGCATACTTCTTTTTCTGATCAATTTCTTTAATTTTAAATTTTGCAAATGTCAAACTTACTTCTGTATCATCTTTTTCAGAAATAAAAAATATACTGGTATAATGCTCATTTTCAAATTGTTTTATAATTTTATCAATATGGGCTCTGTATTCTTCTCCTTTTTCATATTGGATCGAACAATTCAATAATGCCTCGTCTATTGAATCTTCATAATCTTCATCTGAAAGTTGTGTTTCATCTGCGTTATAATATTCTAGCGGCTTATATTTTCTTATCTTTTTAGGAATATATTGCTCCCCCTCTTCTTTGTGTTTAAATAAACTTTTTCCTTGTGTTGTCTGTCCAAAATAGCCAAGTCCTACAAGCCAACAGAATATTACAACCAAAACAAAAAATATTACTATAACTTTTTTTCATATAATTCTCCTATCTATTACAACTGTATATTGACAATCACATCACATTTCTATAATTATTTCTAAAATCACTGATTAATTCTCTTTTCACGATGATTTTGCTTAACCCATGCAGGTTGTTGGTACTAAAATTCCAAAAGCTTTCATTAATCCATCAGCCAAAGCAGGTAAATGGTTACTCAAATAAGCAAGTATTCCAGGAATAAGAGTATTATCTAATGCTCCAATACCAGTTCCATCATCTAGTACCACTACCATCAATGCCACTATTGCTGCCAAAGAAATTACTCCTTCACCTCGTTGTGTCCAGTCTGCAAATTCTAATTCTGCACTCCTAATTTTTGCATTTTTCCAACCAATCTAATAACTTATCATAATTAACATACCATCGATTAATAATAATTTTTTTATGTATGTTTCTAAATATTAATTTTACTTTATTCTCAGAAATAATACTATACTTGACATCTC
>JARIEI010000036.1 GCA_029256845.1 Ruminococcus sp.
AAGGATATTGGGGCAGCAGCTGTTCTACTATGGGGAATTGCGTTTTGGGTTGTGGAGTTTATCATGATTGGAGAGAATCTTTTTGGCTAAGATGTATTTTACTATGTTGCCACTTATGTTGGCAGGAATTGCAAATATGCTTTTTACAAAGACAGGTATATATTGTCAGCATCGGACACCCATAGATGGAGGGAAAGTACTAGGAGATGGAAGGCGTATTTTCGGGAATAATAAAACGTGGATTGGCTTTTTCTCTATGATTATTTTCTGTACAGTTTTTCAAGTAATCTATGGGCTGTTTTGTAAGTTTGCAAATTTAAATTTATATGGGGACGTTTATTTGGTGCATGACAATACGATATGGTTCAATTTGTTATTTGGAAGTATGACAGGATTTGTTTATATGCTCTTTGAATTGCCAAATAGTTTTATCAAACGAAGACTTTCTATTCAGGACGGAAAGACAGCAAAAGGATGGAAAGGGAGAATCTTTTTTGTTTATGATCAGATCGACTCGTTAATTGGTGTAATGTTTTTGTTGTACTTGTATTCAAATATTACTTTAATTAGATATGTCTTATATGTACTATTAGGTGGAGTCACACATCTTGTAATTAATTTCTTTTTGTACAGTGTAAATGTAAGAAGAAATGTATGAAAAAGGGTTTATTGGAAGTTGTGATTTACCATAAAGTTTAACAAATGTAGGTATTAAGGGAAGGTGGGGACTATATGTTAAAAAGGTTGAATATTTATTTCAAGGAAATGTATCCAGTTATTCCAAGATTATTTTTAGGTGCACTTATTTTCTGTGAAATTTATTTCATTGTGCTATTAAATAGTGGAATAACCAGTTTTCACATAAACATTCAGGAAGTAATCTGCGGGTTTACCGTATTTAGTTTTCTATGTTGGCTTCGGATTGCAGATGATTTTAAAGACTATGAGTTAGATTGTCGCCTATTTCCAGAACGTCCGCTTCCGTCTGGGAGAGTGACCAAAAGAGATTTACGCATTTTTGTCAGTGTACTGATTGCAGTGACACTTATTTTAAACGTTCTTTTTATGAATAATTTTTTGTTCTGTATCATTTTGTATTCTTACGGGACACTTATGGCACTGTGGTTTTTTCAGAAACACAAGATTCAGTAATCACTTCCTATGGCATTGGTGACTCATAACCCGGTACAAATGATTCTCAATATTTATATCATTTCCTTTGCAGTGATCAAATATCACATTCCTGCAATTTCTCTACAAAACGCCATGGCCGCATTAACTTTGTATTTTCCAGCTTTAATCTGGGAAGTTTCCAGAAAAATTCGAGCGCCGAAAGATGAAACCGAATATGTTACATACAGTAAATTGTTTGGCTATAAAAAAGCAGTGAATTTTGTTGCTTTTGTTACAGTTATCGATATTATAACCAATTTTATCTTAGTGTGGAATTTAAATAAAATATCTATTTTCCTATTATCCTTAAATGTGGTGTGGATGATGGTGAAATTCAAACAGTTTAAACAAAATCCAGAGCGATTTAAACTTGTAGATGCAGTTGAAAAATATACCTATATTCAGGAAACGATGATGATTCTGACTATTGTTTCTTTCTTGATTTTTGGAAAAATATAGGGGGAATGAAATTGAAGCATAAAAATCTTGAAATTTTAAGAGAAAATGGATTTCAGGTTCCTAAATTTGTGGTTGTGACATGCGCAGAAGAATATGAAGAATCTTTTAGTAATGCTCAATGTTTTGCGGTTCGATCTTCCTTTTCTTCTGAAGACAGGGAAGATGCATCTTTTGCGGGACAATATGAAACATTTTTAAATGTTCCAAGGGAAGAAGTCAAAGAAAAGATTGCTCTGGTATTGCAGAGCAATCAAACAGATCGTGTACAGTCGTATAAAGAAGCGAAAGGCATTCATAGTACAGAAGAATCTTTTGTAATTGTACAGGAAATGGTGGATGCAGATTGTGCCGGAGTGATCTTTACAGCCAATCCGGTTGGAATTTTAAATGAAATGGTTGTAGTGGTAGGAAAAGGTCTTGGCAACAATGTAGTGGATGATAAAGAAAAAACAACGACCTATTATTACAATATAGATGATGATCTATATTACTACGATCAACAAGAAGGGGCTTATTTGCTTGAAGAAGAGGTTTTGAAAGAAGTGCTCAAGATAGCAAGGGCAATTCAGGATTTATACGGAAAGTATATGGATATTGAGTATGCGGTAAAAAATAACACAGTGTATATTTTACAGGCAAGAACGATTACAACCTTCTCATTAACACATAAGATTATCTTGGATAACAGTAATATTGTTGAAAGCTATCCGGGAGTTTCCCTACCTTTGACCCAGGAGTTTGTTCAAGACGTATATTATAGAATCTTTCAAAAGTGTATTCTTCGAATTACAAGAAACGAGAAGTTTGTGCAGAGCA
>JARIEI010000107.1 GCA_029256845.1 Ruminococcus sp.
TCTTTATCAATGGCATAATTCACTGCCTGTCTGACCTTTTCATTGTCAAATGGTGCTACTGTATTGTTCATAGACATCAACTGTACTGCATTTCGCATGTCTTCTACAATTTCAAATTCGTTTCCAAGCACTTCAATATTCTCAGGTTCTATTGTTGCGACATCAAGTCCGCCAGATTTTAATGCCATAAGAATTGCATTTGGATCTGTCATAATTCGAAATTCTACTTTATCAATCTCTGGGATTCTAGATTCTACTGTATGGTAGTCTGGATTCTTTTCTAGAATCACTTTTTGCCCTTGTATATATTCTTTAAACTTATAAGGTCCTGTTCCAATCGGATGTGTCTCATCCTCTTTGTAATCTTTTTCCTGAATGGATACAATACATTTTCCCAAGAATCCTGCATCTACGTGTTTTAGACGAAAAATAACGGTTTCTTCATCTGGTGTTTCTACCGCTTCTAGTACCTCTGCCATAACTTGTTTCAATGCTTGTTCTCCATTTAGCCCCGCTAATGTTTCATATGTGTACTTTACATCTTTTGCGGAAAACTTTTTTCCATCATGGAATTGAATATCTTTTTTTAATTTAAATTTATAAGTCAACCCCTCATCTTCAATCGTATAACTTTCTGCCAGACATGGTAAGAAATTTCCGTCTGTGTCAAATGTTAGAAGTCCTTCATACACATTCATCATGATCCCTTCGGTATCAGATGCTGCTGAAAGCATAGGGTTTAAATTGTCCGGTTCTGCACTTACTGCAATTTTAATCGTATCTGTCTTTTTTGATGTGCTTTTATCCTTGTTTCCACATCCTGTTCCTGCGACTGCAAGTGTTGCCGCCATGAGCACTGCTAGCGCTCTTTTCATCATTTTTTTCATGATATGCCTCCTTGTTATCATTCTCGTTTGAGATACAATACAGTGAGCACGTAAAAAAAGTGTGCATCTTATTCTGTAAGCTCTAATATCGTTTTATTCTAGTAGCACCCATAAAAGGTGTGCTCTGAACCTCATTATTATACAACGCATCTTTTATTATGACAAGAAACAAAAAAACGAAGAAATGCTTTTCAACATTTCTTCGTCCTCTTTTTATTTCTTCACACTCAATCGTACCAACGCTCTTTGAAGCTTTGCCTGTGCCATTTTATACTCTTGCTCTGTTAAATCTTTTGTAGCAAGCCTAGCTTCTGCTCTTTGTTTTGCAGATTCTGCTCTGGCTTCATCAATGTCCTCTTTCCATTCCCATGTTGTTGCCATAATACGACAAGTTCCATTCATCACGGAAAGCATACCACCAATGCAAGCTGCTTCTTTTACTGTTCCATCTTCAAGAACGACATGGGCTTCGCCCATTCCAAGGGCTGTACAAAAATTACAGTGTCCTGCTAAAATTGCCAGATCCCCTGTAATGCTTCGAACAACCACACGTTCTACCTCATCTTGAAACAGCAAGCCGTCTGGAGTTCCAATTCGTAATGGGAAGGTCTTCATAAGAATTCCTCCTTTACATCTTCTTTGCTTTTTCTAAAACATCATCAATTGTTCCGGCAAATAAGAAGTAGCTTTCTGGAATATCGTCACATTCTCCATCCAAAATCATCTTGAATCCACGGATTGTTTCTTTCAGTGGTACATATTTTCCTTCCAAACCAGTAAACTGCTCTGCAACAGAAAAACTCTGAGATAAGAATCTTTGAATCTTACGGGCTCTGTTTACTGCCTTTTTATCTTCTTCTGACAGCTCATCCATACCCATGATTGCGATAATATCTTGAAGTTCTTTGTAACGCTGAAGAACCATTTGCACTCCTTTAGCAACTTCATAATGTTCATTTCCAACAATCTCTGGTGTCAAAATACGGCTACTTGATTCTAGTGGATCAACCGCTGGGTAAATTCCCTGACTTGCAATTTCACGAGACAAAACTGTCTGTGCATCCAAATGTGAGAATGTCGTTGCTGGTGCTGGGTCAGTCAAGTCATCCGCAGGTACATATACTGCCTGAACAGATGTGATGGATCCCTTTCTTGTTGATGTGATACGCTCCTGAAGCGCACCCATCTCTGTTGCCAATGTAGGCTGATATCCTACGGCTGATGGCATACGTCCTAACAACGCAGAAACCTCAGATCCTGCCTGTGTAAAACGGAAAATATTGTCGATGAACAAAAGTACGTCCTGATTTTTTACATCTCGGAAGTACTCCGCCATTGTAAGTCCAGAAAGTGCAACTCTCATACGCGCTCCAGGTGGCTCGTTCATCTGACCATACACCAATGCTGTTTTGTCGATAACTCCACTTTCTTTCATTTCATTGTAAAGGTCGTTTCCTTCACGTGTACGCTCTCCAACACCTGTGAACACAGAAAGTCCACCGTGTGCTGTTGCTACATTGTGAATCAACTCCTGGATCAATACAGTTTTACCAACACCGGCTCCACCGAATAGACCAATTTTACCACCCTTTGCATATGGGCAGATAAGGTCAACGACTTTAATACCTGTTTCCAGAATTTCTGTAGCTGGTGTCTGCTCCTCATAAGATGGTGCTGGACGATGGATTGCCCAGTGTTCCTTCGCATCTGGTGCCGGAAGATTGTCTACCGGGTCACCAAGGAGGTTAAATACTCTACCTAAACATTCTTCTCCTACAGGAACGGAAATAGGACCGCCTGTATCGATAGCTTTTGTACCACGAACTAATCCATCCGTAGAACTCATGGCAATACAACGTACTGTATTATCGCCAACTTGCTGAGCTACTTCAGCTATCAGTTTTGTGCCATTATTGTCAATCTCAATGGCATTAAGAAGTGCAGGCAGTTCATCGTATGCAAAGCGCACGTCCAATACAGGACCTATGACCTGCACTACCTCACCAATATTTTTATCGCTCATTGCTAATATCTCCTCTATATTCTTGTTATCATGCCGTCTAAAACTGCTCAAGCTTAAAGTTCTTCGGCTCCTGCAACAATTTCCGTGATTTCCTGTGTGATACTTGCCTGACGTGCACGGTTGTAATACAGGTTGAGTTTTTCAATCATCTCTCCTGCATTTTTTGTTGCAGCATCCATTGCTGTTCTTCTTGCAGCCAGCTCACTTGCAAATCCTTCACAGACTCCCCCGTAAATTAATCCTGCAAGATACTCTGGAACAATTGCATCGAATACTGTGTTACTATCTGGTTCATATAAAATAAGATCTTGTCTGTCCCTTAAATCTTCCTCCATTGCAAGATCTGTAAGCGGAAGTAAAGAAACAACTTCCGGTTGCTGTGTCAGCATGGAAACAAATTTTGTGTAACATAATTTTATATGGCCAAATCTGCCTTCACTAAATTCTTTGCAAAGCAGTTTCGCAATTTCAAAGCATCCGCTAACAGAAATTTCTGAAATTTCAGCAAACTCTTCTGTTAAGATTTCTGCGTGTATTCGTTTAAAATACTCCACTGCTTTTTTACCAATTGGTAATACTACGTAATCTTTACTAGCACTTTCTGCTTCAAATGCCTTAAACAGGTTGGAGTTGTATCCACCTGCAAGACCACGGTCACCTGCCATAACAATATAACAATACTTATTATTTTCTGCTGCTTTTGCGTAAACAGATGTAAATTCTGTATTTCCATTTGCAATGGTCTTCAATGTTTCATGAAGTTCTGCAAAATATGGATAGCAGGTTTCTGCTCGTTCCTTTGCTTTTCGCAGTTTGGAGGATGCTACAAGTTCCATTGCTTTGGTAATCTGCATCGTACTTTGAACACTCTTCATACGCAGCTTTACCGCTTTCATGTTTGCAGCCATGTTATGCCCTCCTAATTAATTTATTTCTCTGGGATTGTATCCAAGAAATTTTTTGTATAACAATCGATTACTTTTCTTAATTTTTCTTCTGTCTCTTTTTCCAATTTTCCAGTTGTACGGATTTCCTGCATAACAGCTGCGCCTTCCGCATCTGTATCAAGGTATGTGTATAATCCCATCTCATATTGTTTAATATCAGATACTTCTACTTTTGTAAGAATGTCATTTACAACTGCATAGAAAATTGCAACCTGTTTTTCAACAGGAATTGGTGCATTCTGATTTTGTTTCAGAACTTCCACAATACGTGCACCCTGCTCTAACTGTGCTTTTGTATCCGCATCTAGATCAGAACCAAACTGTGCAAAACTTTGTAACTCACGGTACTGTGAGTAGATCAGTCTTAACGTACCAGAAACTTTTTTCATGGCCTTGATCTGAGCACTACCACCAACACGGGATACGGAAATACCAGGGTTTACCGCTGGCATAATTCCTGAGTGGAATAACTCTGTTTCAAGGAAAATCTGACCATCTGTAATAGAAATTACGTTGGTAGGAATATAGGCAGATACGTCACCAGCCTGTGTTTCAATAATTGGAAGTGCTGTAAGGGATCCACCACCATGTGCATCATCTAATTTGGCAGCACGTTCAAGAAGTCTTGAGTGAAGATAGAATACATCTCCAGGGTAAGCTTCACGTCCTGGTGGACGACGGATCAAAAGTGACAATGCACGATAAGCTACCGCATGTTTACTCAAATCATCATATACTACAAGTACATGTTTTCCATTATTCATAAAGTACTCACCCATCGCACATCCTGTGTATGGAGCGATAAATTGAAGTGGAGCTGCTTCTGATGCAGTCGCTGCAACCACGATTGTGTAGTCCATGGCACCATTTTTCTTCAAAGTTTCTACCTGAGATACAACCGTAGATCTTTTCTGTCCAATTGCCACATAAATACAGATTACATCTTTTCCTTTTTGATTGATGATCGTATCAATAGCAAGTGTTGTCTTACCTGTCTGACGGTCACCAATGATAAGCTCTCTTTGCCCACGTCCGATTGGGATCATTGAGTCGATTGCTTTGATTCCTGTTTGAAGTGGTTCATACACACTTCTTCTTTCACAAATTCCTGGTGCAGGACTTTCAATTGCACGATATTCTTCTGTTACAATAGGACCTGCCCCATCAATAGGCTGACCAAGTGCATTTACTACACGGCCAATCATTTTGTCACCTACTGGTACAGATACGACTTTACCTGTACGCTTAACAGTCTGACCTTCTCCGATATTCTCATCGGAACCAAATAATACGATAGAAACACTATTTTCCTCTAGGTTTTGTGCCATACCAAAACTTCCATCTTCAAATTCAAGAAGTTCCCCGGCCATACAATTTACAAGGCCGCTGGCTCTTACGATCCCATCACCAACCATCAGGATTGTACCTGTTTCATCCTGTTTGATCGCATTATCATAGTATTTTATCTGACTGCGGATGACTTTGGATATTTCTTCAGGTTTTAATTGCATGATTCCATTCCATCCTTTAAACAATTATTTCATTAAGTTTTTTGGAAAGTCCAGACAGACGACCTTTTACAGTTCCATCATACTGTACCCCTTCCATTTCTACTCTAAGACCTGCAACAACTGCTGGGTCTGTTTTTGTGACCAGAAAAATTTTCTTTCCACTGATCGTTTCTAATTTTTCTTTTAATTTGGCAAGTTGTTCTTCTGTAAGATCCACAGCACTTGTTACAACTGCCTCTGCAATTCCATGATCTGCGTAATAACGTCTTGTGTACTCTTTACAGCACTGTGCGTATTCTCCTAAAATGCCACGTTCACACAAAAGTTTTAAAAAGTTAACCAGATATGGCTCTGCTTCCCCTTTAAATGCCTGATCTATAAGACCAATTCGCTCCGTTTTTGGAAGCGCAGGGTCACTTAAAAGTCTAATATAATCCGGATTTTCCCGGAACAATGCCAAAACATCTTTCATCTGCTGATGAATTGTTTCTGTAAGCTGTTCTTGTGCAGCAAGATCATATAGACTGCCGCCATACAGCCGGCCAGTCTGCGTCATGATGTCTCACCTACATTCACTATAAAATCGTTAATAAGTTTCGTATGATCGTCTTCTTTGATCTCACGCTCGATTACCTTTCCAGCTATTTCCATTGCCATGCCGCCAATTTCATCTTTGATTTCATTGACTGCTTTTCTCTTCTCCTGAGCAATGTCACTTTCCGCTTTTTCTTTCAACGCAGCTGCCTGAAGAGATGCCTCTTTTAACATTTCCTCACTTTGAACTGCTGCAGTTTTTTGAGCGGTCTTAAGAATTTCATTTGCCTTATTCTTCGCCTCAAGCATATTCTGCTCATACTCTGCTTTCATAGCTTCGGCTTCTGTCTTTTCTTTTACAGCGTCTTGAATCTGTGCATCTGCAATTTTCTTACGCTCTTCAAGAATTTTATTGACCGGTTTGAATAAGAAACGTTTGATAAGATATATCTGGATAAAAAGGTTGCAGATCTGAGCGATGAACGTCCATGGTACAATTCCAACCAGTTCCTGTACCCCCATGGTCTTAACCTCCTGTTCTTGTATTTACAATGTTCTTATTGACTTCCTCAACTCGAATTAAGAAAGTAAGCTCATGAACATACCAGGTGCAACAAAGATCAAAAGAAGACCTGTTACGAAACCGTAAATACCTGTTGTCTCTGCAACAGCACATCCAAGAAGCATTGTTGATGTAACAGAACCTTTGCACTCTGGTTGACGACCAATCGCCTCAAGAGCCTTTGCTACTGCGTTACCTTCACCAATACCAGGTCCGATACCAGCGATCAATGCACATCCTGCTCCTATAGCACATCCAGCTAAAGCAATACCTTTTGCAAGTAATTGAAAATCCATAATTAAATCCTCCTAATTGTTATAATTTTTCTTTTTTGTTAAATAAATTTCATGTTGTTATCATTCTTCTGCTGTTTCTGCTGCATTGGCAATATACATTACCGTCAGCATTGAGAAAATGAAGGCCTGCATGACACCCGAGAACCAGTCAAAGTAAACGGAAAGTACTGCAGGAACACCTACATCAAGGAATGGTATTTGTGATAATACACGTCCTAAAACGCCTGGAATTAATCCAAGAAGTTTGGTACTGGCAAGCGCCAGCGCTCCATAGATCAATCCATTGATAACCACTCCTGAAAGGATATTACCAAAATGACGGCACGCCATACTAATTGGAGTTGCTAACTCCGATAAAATATTAAACGGCGTCATAATTGGGATTGGCGTTGTGAAATCTTTCAAATATCCACCAAATCCATTGGTCTTGATCTTTTGTTTTGTGATCAAAATAAATACCACAATTGCCCAAGCGGCTTCTGTGGCAAGATCCGCTGTTGGACTTCTTAAGCCCACAAGACTGATCAGGTTTGATACCACACTGGTTGTAAACAGTGCTGCGATAAATGGTACAAAATACCGGAACTTTTCGCCCATATTTCCTACGACAAAATCATTTGCTTTCTCTACAAGAAATTCTGCCAGAGCCTGACGTTTTGAAATATTTTCAACTTTCAGATCATGCGTCAGCCAGATGCAGAACCCTGTGATCAGAAGCATCACAATCCAGCTTAC
>JARIEI010000070.1 GCA_029256845.1 Ruminococcus sp.
AGCAGAAGCCTATGAGAAAAAAGGAAAACATATCATCACTACCAAAATTGAACATCATGCAGTGTTGCATACATGTGAGTATCTGGAAAAAAGGGGATATGAAGTTACTTACCTTGATGTAGACGAACATGGAATTGTAAAATTAGACGAGCTTAAAAAAGCAATCCGTGAAGATACAATTTTAATTTCTGTTATGTTTGCAAACAATGAAATTGGTTCTATCCAACCAGTACAGGAAATTGGAGAGATTGCTCATGAGCATGGTATTTTATTTCATACAGATGCGGTTCAAGCATTTGGACATTTACCAATAGATGTGGAACAATGTCATATAGATATGTTAAGTGCCAGCGGACATAAGTTGAATGGTCCAAAAGGGATTGGATTTTTATATATTAAAAAAGGCGTAAAAATTCGTTCCTTTATTCACGGAGGTGCGCAAGAACGAAAACGTCGTGCAGGAACGGAAAATGTTCCAGGGATTGTAGGGCTTGGAAAGGCCGTAGACTTAGCGTTTACTTCGTTTGAAGAGCGTGTTGCCAAGGAAATAGAGTTGAGAGATTATTTGATCGAGCAAATTGAAAAAACAATTCCTTATTGTCGGTTAAATGGAGATCGCAAAAAAAGACTTCCAAATAATGTGAACTTTAGTTTTCAGTTTGTAGAAGGAGAGTCTCTACTTATCATGCTGGACATGAAAGGAATTTGCGCTTCTAGTGGTTCCGCATGTACATCAGGATCCCTCGATCCATCTCATGTACTTTTGGCGATTGGATTACCACATGAGATTGCGCATGGATCACTGCGTCTTACACTTAGCGAAGAGACAACAAAAGAAGAAATTGACTATGTTGTATGTTCATTAGAAGAAATCGTTAAGAAATTAAGAAAAATGTCTCCTCTTTATGAGGATTTTGAAAAGAAACAAGCGAAGAAAGAAAATAGATAAAATCAGGAGGAAATAGATTATGTATACAGAAAAAGTAATGGATCACTTTGAACACCCAAGAAATGTAGGGGAAATTGAAAATGCCAGTGGAATTGGTACAGTAGGAAATGCAAAATGTGGGGATATTATGAGAATGTATCTTGACATTGACGAAAATCAGATTATTAGAGATGTAAAATTTAAAACATACGGATGTGGAGCAGCGGTTGCAACAAGTAGTATGGCAACAGAACTTGTGAAGGGAAAAAGCATCCAAGAAGCAATGAAAATCACAAATAGAGCCGTAATGGAGGCTTTGGATGGACTTCCACCAGTAAAAGTACACTGTTCTTTGCTTGCAGAAGAGGCGATTCATGCAGCACTTTGGGATTATGCAGAAAAACAAGGCATAGAAATTGAAGGATTAAAAAAACCAAAGAGTGATATTCATGAAGACGAAGAAGAGGAAGAGGAATACTAATGGGGAAAAAAGTTGTAGTAGGAATGTCTGGAGGAGTGGATTCTTCGGTGGCAGCATATTTATTAAAAGAACAAGGGTATGATGTGATCGGGGTAACAATGCAAATCTGGCAGGATGAGGAAGAAGAACTTCAAGAAGAAAATGGAGGCTGCTGTGGATTAAGTGCAGTAGAAGATGCTAGAAGAGTAGCAGCGCAGCTTGATATTCCGTACTATGTTATGAATTTTAAAAAGGAATTTAAAGCATGTGTCATGGACTACTTTGTAAATTCGTATTTGCAAGGAAAAACCCCAAACCCTTGTATTGCTTGTAATCGATATGTGAAATGGGAATCTTTACTCACAAGAAGTTTGGCAATTGGAGCTGATTACATTGCAACTGGTCACTATGCCAGAGTAGAGCAATTAGAAAATGGAAGATATGCAATCAGACGTTCTGCTACACTTGCGAAAGATCAAACATACGCACTTTACAATCTTACGCAAGAGCAATTAAAAAAAACCTTAATGCCAGTGGGAGAATATAGCAAGGATCAAATTAGAAATATTGCAGAAAAAATTAATATTCAAGTTGCTTCCAAACCAGATAGCCAGGATATATGTTTTGTTCCAGATGGAGATTATGCATCTTTCATTGAAACGTATGTGGAACAAAAAATTCC
>JARIEI010000065.1 GCA_029256845.1 Ruminococcus sp.
ATCAAAAATAATTCTCCATCAAATTTCTTATGTTTTCGATAGAAAAATAAAACCAACAGAACCATCAAACACCAAAGTGATTCATACAAAAATGTTGGATGAACCTGAATATAGTGGATTCCATCAATTACCACTTCATTTTGCAACATCTTCTCTGTAATATCACTGCTTCGGACCGCATCTTGTGGAAGCTGCATTGCAAATATAGAATCCGTATATTCTCCAAAAGCTTCTCGATTAAAGAAATTTCCCCAACGCCCAAGCATCTGCCCGTTTACAAGAGCCATTGCTATCGTATCGAGTATCAATGACGCCTTTAATTTTTTTACACGTGCACAGACAAACACTGTTATGACAGCAGCGATTACACCACCATAGATGGCAAGTCCACCACCTCGCAAATTGAAAATTTCCCAAAGGTTGTCTTTATAAGAATCCCACGAGAACACTACATAAAATAGTCTAGCTCCTAAAATACCACAGAATACTCCTACTAGCCCCATATCCAAATAACTTTCTGGATTTTGTCCCGTACGTTCTGCTTCTTTGCAAGCAATCAAAAATCCGAGCAAAATAGCCGTACCTATGATTACCCCATAATATGCAATTTCTATTCCAAATACAGAAAACGATTTTCCAACATGATCAAGACAAATTCCAAGATTCGGAAATCGAATATCGTAATGCATTTTGTCTACTCCCTTTCTACTCTAATTTTCCTTATACTTCAAGGGATTTACACATTGAAACGGAACATGATAATATCTCCGTCCTGAACAACATATTCTTTTCCTTCCAATCTTACAAGACCTTTTTCTTTTGCTGCTGCATGTGTTCCACAAGCCATAAGATCGTCATAACTTACAATTTCCGCACGGATAAATCCTCTTTCAAAATCAGAATGAATCTTTCCAGCTGCTTGTGGTGCTTTTGTTCCTTTTTTGATTGTCCATGCACGTACTTCCGGTTCCCCTGCTGTAAGATAACTGATCAAACCTAACAAGTGATAACTTGCCTTAATCAATTTTTCTAATCCTGATTCTTCCAATCCAAGGTCTTCCAAAAACATTTTCTTTTCATCATCATCAAGTTCCGCAATTTCTTGTTCAATTTGTGCACACACAACAAATGTTTCAAACCCTTCTTCTGCTGCATATTTACGTACCGCTTGTACACCTGCATTAGAAGCTCCATCATCAGAAAGGTCATCTTCTGTAACATTTGCCGCAAAAATAACTGGCTTGTATGTAAGAAGATTGTAGCTTTCAAGCAATTCTTGCTCTTCTTCATCATTTGCTTCAAAACTCTTTGCCAAACGATTTTCTTCCAAGTGTTCTTTTAATCTTGTAAGTAGTTCTAATTCTTTTGCCGCCGTCTTATCATTTCTTGCCACTTTTACTGTCTTTGCAATTCTTCGTTCCAAAATTTCAATATCTGAGAAGATAAGTTCCAAGTTGATTGTTTCGATATCACGAATTGGATCAATACTTCCATCCACATGCACAATATTGCTATCTTCAAAACATCTTACTACATGTACAATTGCATCTACTTCTCTAATATTTGCAAGAAACTGATTTCCTAGCCCTTCTCCTTTGGATGCTCCCTTTACAAGTCCGGCAATGTCTACAAACTCAATGGCTGCTGGTACAATCTTTTTTGTATGATACATTTCACCTAAAACATC
>JARIEI010000131.1 GCA_029256845.1 Ruminococcus sp.
CTTAGATGGAAAAGCAGATGCGATTGTATATAATGAAGCATTTACAGGAATTTTGGATGAAGCGATTGAAGGATATTCTGATAAAGTAAGGGTTCTCTATCAGTATGGAATTCAAAGTAAAGTAGAACTTCCATCCAAAGAAGACAAAGAGACAAAAGACGTAGAGCAGCCATTTAATGTCTATATCAGCGGTATTGATGTGGAAGGCGCGATTACAACAACAAGCCGTAGTGATGTAAATATCATTATGACGGTAAACCCAAAGACCAAGAAAATTCTATTAACGACTACTCCTAGAGATTATTATGTACAGATTCCAGAGGTGTCCGGAGATGCAAAAGATAAATTAACGCATGCGGGGATCTACGGAGTGGATGCTTCCATGCGAACACTTGGAAATTTATATGGTATCGAGATGCGATATTATGCGAAGGTAAATTTCACTTCTTTAATTAAGATTGTAGATGCACTTGGTGGAGTGGATGTAAATTCAGATTACGCTTTTGAAGCAATGCACGGTGGATATACGTTCCATGAAGGAATCAACCATTTAGATGGAGAAGCAGCATTGGCATTTTCTAGAGAACGTTATAGCTTCCAAGCAGGGGATAACCAAAGAGGAAAGAACCAAGAGGCGGTGCTTACTGCGATTTTAAATAAGGCAATGTCTCCAGCAATCTTAAAAAATGCCACGGGAATTTTGGCAAAAGTTAGTGATAGTGTAGAGACGAATATGACAGATAAAGAAATGGCGAAATTCATTAATATGCAATTATCGGATAATGCCAGCTGGTCCATTGAATCGGTAGCAGCGACCGGATCAGGAGATATGCTTCCATGCTTCTCTTCTGGATCACAGCCACTTTATGTAATGCATCCAGATTTATCTTCTGTTTCTGCCATTGCAGAGAAGATGAAAGTGATCTTAAATGAAAAATAAACGATAAGACCGGTGAAGAAAAAGAAAAACACGGTGTTGACGTTATTTCTCATTAGGAATATTATATAGTATATGACAAAAAATGATCTAATTTTTGCAGGAGAATCAAGAATGAATCAATTTATCGACTTGCACAGTCATATTTTGCCAGGGGTTGACGATGGAGCAGAGGATCTAAAGGAGACGATGGAAATGCTGCAGATTGCACATAGTGAAGGAATTCGATGTATGATTGCAACCTCCCATTTTCATCCGCATCGAGGACATCGAAGCCCCCAAACTATGAAAAATAAAGTTGCAATTGTAAGAAAGCTTGCGGAAAAAATCGACCCTAAATTTCGGATCTACTTAGGTACAGAGATTTATTTTACCCAAGAGATTCCAGAGAAGTTACAACAAGGAGAAGTTCTTACTATCAACGGCACTAGATATGTGTTAGTGGAATTTTCCCCCAGTGATAGTTATGAACACATTTATAAAAGTATACAGCAATTGCAAATGTATGGTTACGAAGTTATCGTAGCACATGTAGAACGATACAATGAAGTGCGTTCCGATGTAGCATATGCAAAGGAGCTGGTAGATACAGGGGCGCTGTTGCAGATTAATACGGGAAGTATTGTAGGGAAATATGGAAAAGATGCAAAAAAATATGTATACAAGTTAATGGATCACAATTTGGTGTTTGGCGTAGGGACAGATGCCCATAATACATCATCGAGAAGCCCGAAGATGCGTAAAGCAGCAGAACTGGTGGAAAAAAAATACGGAGAAGAGTACAGAAGGAGGATTTTCTTTGACAACGCAGCGTCGTTGCTTAGAAAGAGAAAAAGATGAATCAAGAGAGAATCATGAATCAGGAAGTAGATGAAGAGATCACAATTGACCTGATGGCACTGTTTCGTGCGATTTGGAAAAAACTTCCAATTGTGATATTAGTAGGCGTTGTATGTGCATTTGCAACTTTAATTGGAACAAAAGTATTGGTAACACCAAAGTATACTTC
>JARIEI010000094.1 GCA_029256845.1 Ruminococcus sp.
TAGTAAGACCCCTTGAAGACGACGAGGTAGATAGGACAAAGGTGGAAGTATGGTAACATACGCAGCTGATTGTTACTAATAGGTCGAGGGCATAACCAAGCAAGGTGATAGGAATGGATGTTAAAAAAGTTCTTTGTGTGTGGTTTTGAAGGTACACGAAAATGGAAATATTCCTCGATAGCTCAGTGGTAGAGCATTCGGCTGTTAACCGAAGGGTCGTTGGTTCGAACCCAACTCGGGGAGCTTTTAGACCGTGAGCTTTACTTACGGTCTAAAGTATTCTTTAAAATGTATAAGGCTCCTTGGTCAAGCGGTTAAGACATCGCCCTTTCACGGCGGTAACACGGGTTCGATTCCCGTAGGAGTCATTGAAAATCAAATAATTGGAAAGTGGCAAAGTAATTTGATGTGCCGATGTGGCTCAATTGGCAGAGCAGCTGATTTGTAATCAGCAGGTTATCGGTTCGAGTCCGATCATCGGCTTTGTTCCTTCATGGGACATTATTCATGTGGACCTTTAGCTCAGCTGGTTAGAGCAATCGGCTCATAACCGATCGGTCCTGGGTTCGAGTCCCCGAAGGTCCACTTTTATTAAGGCCCGGTGGCTCAGTTGGTTAGAGCGCCGCCCTGTCACGGCGGAGGTCGAGAGTTCGAGTCTCTTCCGGGTCGCTTGCATTTTTAAATGCTTTTAATTTCATATTGTGGGATCATAGCTCAGCTGGGAGAGCATCTGCCTTACAAGCAGAGGGTCATAGGTTCGAGTCCTATTGGTCCCATTTATGCCGCAGTGGCGGAACAGGCAGACGCACAGGACTTAAAATCCTGCGGGACTTATACTCCCGTACCGGTTCGATTCCGGTCTGCGGCATTAGAAAGAGATTTGAACACAAGTTCAAATCTTTTTTTTATGCAAAAATTGCTTTAAAGTCAAAAAGATCTAATGAAATATTAAGCAATAATTAAAAAAATAATATCTCTTGTCATGCTATAATATACATAAATATTATAGCATGGGAGGTAAGTTACAGATGATCGATTTAAAGAAAATAAATACAACAAAAATAAAAAAAATCAAAGACGAGATGGGAACAAAGAAATTACTTACAATAGGGATTGTTTTTGGAATTATATTTCTTCTAATCATAGGAAGCATTTTATTTTTTCGTTTTAAAAATAAAAATGGAAAAACTAAAAATGTAGTTTATGTAAATAGTGTAAAGCAGATTATGAATCCAGGGGCAGATACAGGACGAATCAATCGCTATGCAGGAGTTGTAGAAACACAAAAACAAGTGGAAATCCAGCCAAGTCAAGATCGTACAATTAAAGAAGTTTTTGTAGAAGAAGGACAGGAAGTGTCTATTGGTACGCTTTTGTTTTCATATGATACAGAACAAGATGAAGATAAATTAAATAAAGCGCAGTTAGAGTTAGAGCGCATCCAGAACGATATTGTAACAAAGCAAAGTGCAATTGGGATTGCACAACAATCAGGTGATCAGTTGGAAGTTCTTCAAGCACAGACAGAACTTAAACAAAGCGAATATGAAAAAAAGACAAAAGAAGTAGAAATTCAAAAAATAAAAGATGCGATTGAAAATGCTGAAGTTAAAAGTCAAATGAAAGGAATCGTTAAGTCAATCAAAAAAGTCGAGGAAAGTGCTATGGAAGCACCGAGTGAAAGTAACGCCTTTATGACAATTATTGCCATGGGAGATTTTCGAATTAAAGGGAAAGTCAATGAACAAAATGTTTCTTCTATCATGCCAGGACAACAGGTTATTGTACATTCTAGAGTAGATCAAAAAGTTATTTGGAAGGGAACAATGTCAGAAGTAGATATGCAAAGACCAGAAAACGGAAGTGAAAATGGATTTATGGGTGATCCAACTACACAATCTAATTCTTATCCGTTTTATGTAAATTTAGAATCATCAGAAGGTTTAATGCTTGGGCAACATGTATACATCGAACCTGATTTTGGTCAAACAAAAGAGCATAAAGGATTATGGTTAGATGAGTCTTTTGTTGTTCAAGATGGAAAATCTGCTTATGTATGGGCGGATAATGGAAGAGGAAAATTGGAAAAACGTGAAGTAGAGATTGGTAAACGGGATGAAGAAATGTTCCAATGCGAAATAAAAAAAGGATTAAGTGACAAGGATCTTGTTACGTTTCCAGAGCCGGGATTGAAAGAGGGTATGAAAACTGCAAAAGGCAAGAATAATGAATTGGGAATGAGTAATCCAGAACTCCCAGAAAATTCAAAAGAAAGTGATAGTCCGAAGAACCAAGGAGAAGAAGAGATACCAACAAACCCGGAAAATCAAAATAACGAAATGGGGGATAAATCATGATTCTTGAAATGCAAAATATATACAAAGAATACATTCAAGGGAAAATGAGTATTCCTGTTTTGAAGGACATAAACTTTTCAATGGAAGAAGGAGAGTATGTAGCAATTATGGGACCATCAGGTTCAGGAAAGACTACACTTATGAATTTGGTTGGGTGTCTGGATCAAGCTACTTCTGGAACAATTTTACTAGATGGGCAGGATATTAGTAAATGTACCGATAATGAAATGGCAGACTTACGTTTACAAAAAATTGGATTTGTGTTTCAAAATTTTCAATTATTACCAAAGCAGACTGCGCTAGAAAATGTAGAACTTCCGCTTACATATGCCGAAATTCCAAAGGCAGAGCGCGAAAAAAGGGCACGTCATGCTTTGACACGAGTTGGGTTGGAAGAGCGAATGAGCTTTTTCCCTAATCAGCTTTCAGGTGGACAAAAGCAAAGAGTTGCAATAGCACGGGCGCTAGTGAATAATCCCAAAATACTTTTGGCAGATGAACCAACAGGTGCATTAGATAGTAAATCAGGAGAACAAGTAATGGAACTATTTCAGACATTAAATGAAGAGGGAGTTAGTGTTCTTATGATTACTCATGATGTTGAAATAGCCTCTCATGCGCAACGTATGATTGTAATTAAAGATGGAATGATTAAAGAGGAGGATTAGCCGATGAAAAAAAGAGCAGTGGTGGCTTTTACAGTAGCAGGTATTCTTCTTTTTAGTGGAGTAACGGTGTTTGCAGTAAAAAGCAGCAATCAGAAGAAAGTAACCGTTGTGCCAATAATGAATTTAATGGATAATGGCGGTGGAATGAATCATATGAATTTGTCAGGGATGATTACATCAGATGTGTCTCAACAGATTTACTTAAGAGAAGGCCAGACGGTAAAGGAAGTCTATGTAAAAGAAGGAGATAACGTTAAAGTTGGCGATAAGCTGGTGGCGTTCGACATGACGTTAGAAAATTTAAATTTAGAGATGAAACGTCTAGATCGACAAACATTGGAATTGAATATAAAAAAAGCGCAACGTAGATTAGAGGAGTTAAAAAATTCAAATTCTTCTAACCCAGGTTTGCCTGAAGAACCAGAAGAACCGAATGTAGAGGAGCCACCAACTTCACAAGAAGTTCAGGCAACTAAAATCCTCGACGATCAGGCGAAAGAGTATATGGGAACAGGAACGGCAGAGGATCCAAGTCATTATCTTGTGAGTCAGCAAGGGGTAATTAAAGGTTCATTTTTAAATGCGAGGGCAAGCGATCATAAATTTTTTGTGGTGGAAACAAGACAAGGAGATGTAAGTTCAGGAAAATTGATGCAGTATTGGGGCCAGGCAATTTACCCAGAAGGATTTCAGGTTGATCCAAATCAAGAATATAATTTGGCACTGCAATTGAAAGAAAACTTTGACAATGAAAAAGCACTTCCTCCATATGATCTTTTGACAAGTACGCAGGTTGAAGAAAATGGTTGGGTTTCCGGAGATGGAACACAGAATAAACCATACATTTTTTTGGTAAAAAAATCAGGTGCTGTAGATGGAAGTTTTTTCAATAAAATGAAGGAATTAAAAGCATATTTTCGGATTGAAGTTCGTAAAGATGATCAAAATAACGGAATCCTATTAAAAGCGTGGGAACAAAATGGGGAATATTTGGAGAATATATCATCAGCTGATCGATTTTATATTGAGATTCAAAAAGAAGGAAAACCAGAACCAACTCCTCCTGTGGAACCAGAGCCGACTGATCCTGTAGAACCAAAACCTGAAGTGCAACCACCAACAGATTCGCAAAAAGAAGATACACAGGTTCCGAATCAATCAACTGATACAAAAGAGCAAGCACCAAATGAGGTTCCGCCAACAAATCAAGAAGAGCATCTTTCACAGACAGCATATACAGAAAAAAACTGGCATTATCAAACGGTTGCGGATGTGATGAGTGGTTCAGATGAAATAGCGAATGCAGAAAATGAAATTCGTACGTTGCAACTAGATTTAAAAGAGGCAGATATTGAACTAAAAAAAATGGAAAGAGATTTGAATCGGCAGGTTGTAAAAAGTACGGTTAATGGTGTAGTTAAAAAAGTAGGAAATACGGAAAAACCAAGCCAAGACGGAAGTCCTATGATTTTTGTGGCAGGTAGCGAAGGCCTTTATATAAAAGGAAATGTTAGCGAGATGCAACTTGATCAAGTACAGAAGGGGACAATTTTAAATGGCTACTCATATGAAAGTGGGGTAAATTTCACGGCAGAAGTTCAAGAAGTATCGCCTTATCCGTCTCAGGGAGAAAATGGTGGTTCTTCTAATACGTCGTCCTATCCATTTACAGCCTATATTGAACAAGCAGAGGGATTAAAAAATTATAGTTGGGCAGAACTTTCTTTAGATTCTTCACAAAATATGTCAGGAGATACATTTACAATTGATAAAGCATTTGTTCGTTCTGAAAATGGAAAATATTATGTGATGATTGATAATGGAAAAGGAAAGTTGAAGAAACAACCTGTGACAGTTTCAAGGATTGTATCAGGGTATGCATACGAAATTACAGAAGGTCTTTCTATAGAGGATAAAATCACATTTCCATATGGTAAAAATGTGAAACAAGGTGCAAAGACACAAGATGGAACACTAGAAGAATTGTATCGTTAAGGAGGGATGAGAATGTTTGAAAATATCAGATTAGCAGTGAAAGGAATCTGGTCACATAGAATGCGTTCCTTCCTAACAATGCTTGGAATTATTATTGGAATTGCCTCCATTATTTCCATTGTTTCTACGATCAGAGGAACAAATGAACAGATAAAAGAAAATTTGATTGGTGCAGGAAATAATAATGTGGATGTAAAGTTATCTCAAGGAGATAGCGAATATTACATGGATCAAGGAAATCCAGATGGAATCATGCCTGTAACGAAAGAAATAAAAAAAGAAATCCGCAACATAAAAGGTGTAGTATCTGCTACATTTTATAACAAAAGAAATTGGGCAGAAGGAATAACCTATAAAAACACAACGTTGGATAATGGGGCAATTTATGGAATAGACACCGATTTTTTAAGAACGAAAGGATATGTCTTGCAAGAAGGAAGAGGATTTGTAGAGGATGATTATAGCCATTTTTCTAAAATTGTTTTATTAGATGATGTAGCTACACAGACCTTGTTTCCAGACGAGGCAGCTATAGGAAAGATAATCGAAATAAAAGGAGAACCATTTACAGTCGTTGGTACGATTCGCAAATCAGACGCATTTGAACCTGTCATCAATAGTATGGAAGATTATTATATGTATAATCAGAATTCCAATGGGATGATTTTGATTCCGCAGGCAGACTGGCCGATTATTTATAACTTTGATGAACCATGTGATGTCAGCGTTATGGCGGAAAATACAGACATTATGAGTAGCATTGGGAAAAAAGTGGAAGATATTATGAATACACTAGTTGTTGCTGCCCCTGCGTCGGAAGAGGGAGAAAAGAATACGAGTCTTTCCTATCGAGCAGCAGATCTTTTAAAAACAGTAAAAGATTTGCAAAAAGTAAGCGAAAGTACAAATAAGCAACTATTATGGATTGCCAGTATTTCACTTTTAGTTGGTGGTATTGGTGTAATGAATATCATGCTTGTATCTGTTACAGAACGTACACGAGAAATTGGATTAAAAAAAGCTATTGGAGCTAGAAAAAAGAAAATCTTATGGCAGTTTTTAACAGAAGCGGCAGTATTAACGAGTGTAGGAGGCATTTTGGGTGTAATTGTTGGAATTATTATGTCTCAAGTAATTGCGAAAATGTCACAAACACCAGTAGCAATTAGTGTACCAGCTAGTATCCTTGCCGTTGTATTTTCTATGGTGATTGGAATTATTTTTGGATTACTTCCATCTATAAAAGCGGCAAATTTAAATCCGATAGATGCACTGCGGTATGAGTAAAAAGAAAGTGGAAAGTTTCGATTGTAAACTTTCCACTTTTTTGTTCCTAACACTTAAATTAAAGCCATTTTTTTCACTTGTTTTAGGCCACGATCAACAGCAGGAATAGAAATAATGATGATTGTGATCACAGCTTCGATCAAAAGGTAGCTGTAATTGTATACGATTGGATAAACGCTTTTTAGAGATGTAGGGAAGTTATCAGGCATATAACTCATCCAGTACAAATAACCTCCAATTGTATGGAATACACCTCTTGCAAGTACTGCACAAATATAGCCTTTTAGTAGTCCGTGATTTTGTTTGGCAAAAAGACCGGCAATTCCAAGTGCAGCAAATGCAAAAATATAGTCACATCCAACCTGGAAGAATGAAAGGACATAAGGTCCTTGAAGAAACTGAAGGATGCCATAGGCAAGTCCAACAAGGATACCAGTACCTACACCATACCAATTTGCGATAAGTACAATAAAAAGCATACTACAAAGGGTTACGCTTCCGCCCCAAGGTAATTCATACAATTTAATGTAAGATGTTAAAAAGGCAAGCGCCATAGCCATTGCACAAAATACAAGCTGTCTGGTTGTAAGTTTACCTTTCTCAGAATGTTTGGATGCAAAAATGATTGCAAGAACAAAAAGAATAATTCCAACGATGATCATAGATGCATAACCTGCGGTTGTTAGTCCCCCGTCTTTTGTAACTAGTAAATCAAACATAAAAAAACCTCCTCATTTTTTGATAAAAACAAGGAGATATCTTAACACTTTAAAGAAATCATTCTTAACATCACCTACGCTGGCATGATCCAGATCAGGTTATGGGTCGAAGTTTATAACTTCCTCTCAGCCTGTCCAACAGACTCCCCTTGTTATTACCTATAATTTAATTCACTAGGCCTATTATAACGCTGTCCACCGCCACTGTCAATTAATTGTAAAGTACATGATACATATCTTCAGGAAGTGGAGCCGTGAAATCCATTGGTATTTTTGTGATTGGATGGACAAAGGAAAGATGGTAGGAGTGTAAAGCCTGCCTATGAATCCACTGCATATCAGGGTTATATAAGTAATCCCCTACCAAAGGATATCCAATATGTTTTAAGTGAATACGGATTTGATGCGTTCGTCCGGTTTCTAGTCTCAATCGTACCAAAGTATGGCCATTTCGGTATCCTTCTGTCTGATAATGCGTGATGGCCTCTTCTCCATTTTCAAAATCAACACATCGCTCAATAATGGAGCCCTCTTTACGAGAAAGGGGAGCACTGATCGTTCCAGAATCCGGTGTTAATTTTCCACGAACAATTGCCAAATATTCCCGTTGTACTTCATGGCGTTTGGTCATTCCAGATAACAAATTGGAGCTTAGCATATGCTTTGCAATTATCGTAAGACCGGACGTGTCCCGATCAAGACGATTTGTACAGCGAAAAATGAATGGAAGATTTTGTTCTTTATAGTAGTAGGCGAGTGCGTTTGCCAGAGAATTTGTGTAGTTGTCCATAGAAGGATGAATTGGCATGCCAGCAGGTTTATTTACAACGATAAGATCTTCATCTTCGTAAACAATATTAAGAGGCATATATACAGGTGGGATTAATTTTGAACTTTCTGTTTCTTGTATATGAACGGTTAAAGTATCACCAACATGAAGAGAGTCATTTAAGTGAACCCATATTCCATTTACAAGTATGCTTTCAGGCATCTTCTTTAATTCTACAAGGTTTTGTCTGGAATATCCTTCCCTTTTTAAAAATTGATCAATTCTAAGATTGTCATCGACTTCAGTTATTTTGTATTCGAAACGTCTATTCATAGTTCATCCTTCTCTACAATATGGTTCATCAGTTCTTATTATAATAGCAGTCATGGAAATGAAACACAACTATAAAATTTAGAACTTGAAAGTAGAAAGAATATTTGTTATTATAAAAAAGATTTATAAAAAATTTAATGGGGGTAGATGGGTAACTGGTGTGCCTCCTGGTCTTCAAAACCAGTGTGGGGCGTTTGCTCGTCCCGGGTGGGTTCGATTCCCACATGCCTCCGCCAAGAAGAGTTTCTTCTATATAAAGTAGAAGATTTAAATAACAACTTGAGGGGACAATAGGGTTCCATATCAGAAAAATTATAGCGGATAGATTGTATGAAAAAAAATACAAAAAAATCGAGAAACTACTTGAAAAAAAATAAAACATCAGCTATAATAAAAAAGCTGTGGCATGATAGCTATGAAGCGAGAGGTTGCTGCCAATGTAAAAGCATAGGGCAGGTTTTCCGTGGAGCGAATGTCAAGTTAGGAAACTGGCGACAAGTCACTGTACGAATCACAACTGATTACTGTTTATCAACGATAAAAGTATGAAACAACGTGTGAGTTTCTCACGACACACACGGGAGAGTGTACAGTCACCGCTTGTCGTACTGAGCAAAAGTACGAAAAGGAGGCGACTTTTTTTATGGCAAGTCAAGTAATGAGAATCACATTGAAAGCATATGATCACCAATTGGTAGATGCATCTGCAAAAAAAATCATCGAAACTGTAAAGAAGAACGGAACACAAGTGAGTGGTCCAGTACCACTTCCAACAAAGAAGGAAGTAGTTACAATTCTTAGAGCTGTACACAAATACAAAGACTCTAGAGAACAGTTCGAGCAGAGAACTCATAAGAGACTCATCGATATCGTTACACCAACACAGAAAACTGTTGATGCATTATCAAGATTAGAAATGCCAGCAGGTGTATTTATCGATATCAAAATGAAAAACAAATAAGAAACAGTATTCCTATAATTTAGGATGAGCACAAAAGTGCTCCGCTGTAAATCACAGGAGGTAATTATAATGAAGAAAGCTATTTTAGCTACTAAAGTCGGAATGACACAGATCTTCAATGAAGACGGAGTTTTAACTCCAGTAACTGTTCTTCAGGCTGGACCATGTGTAGTAACACAGGTTAAAACAGTTGAGAACGACGGTTACAGCGCAGTTCAGGTAGGTTTTGTTGATAAGAATTCAAAAATCATCACAACTGATAAGAACGGTAAAAAAGAAATTGCACACAGAAACGGTCTTACAAAAGCTGAGCAGGGACACTTTGCAAAAGCTGGAGTTTCTGGAAAGAGATATGTAAAAGAATTCAAGTTAGAAAACGCTGAGGAATATACACTTGCTCAGGAAATTAAAGCTGATATCTTTGAAGCTGGAGATAAAATCGATGCTACAGCAATTTCAAAAGGTAAAGGTTTCCAGGGCGCAATCAAACGTCACAACCAGAGCAGAGGACCTATGACTCACGGTTCTAAGTTCCATCGTCACGCTGGTTCCAACGGTTCAGCATCTGACCCAAGTAAAGTATTCAAGGGCAAAAAGATGCCAGGTCAGATGGGTAACAAGAAGATTACAGTTCAGAATCTTGAAATTGTTAGAGTTGATGCAGAAAACAACTTGCTCTTAGTAAAAGGATCAGTTCCAGGACCTAAGAAATGCCTTGTAACAATCAAAGAAACTGTAAAGGCTAACTAGTCTGACTGAAGTAGAAAGGAGGAACACACAGATGGCAAACGTATCTGTTTATAATATCGAAGGTAAAGAAGTTGGTACAATCGATCTTAACGATGCTGTGTTTGGTGTTGAGGTTAACGAACATCTTTTACACATGGCAGTTATAAACCAACTTGCAAATAATCGTCAGGGAACACAGAAAGCGAAAACTCGCTCAGAAGTTTCCGGAGGCGGAAGAAAACCATGGAGACAAAAAGGAACAGGTCATGCAAGACAGGGATCCACAAGATCTCCACAGTGGACAGGCGGTGGAGTTGTATTTGCTCCAACACCAAGAAACTACACATTCAAGATGAACAAAAAAGAGAAACAGGCTGCTCTTAGAGGCGCTCTTACATCAAGAGTTGTGGAAAACAAATTCATCGTTATTGATGAACTTAAATTTGATGAAATTAAAACAAAGAATTTCCAGGCTGTATTAAACAACTTGAACGTAAATAAAGCACTTGTTGTTTTAGAAGACGGTAACGTAAACGCTCAGTTATCAGCAAGAAATATTGCAAACATCAAAACAGCTAGAACAAATACAATCAACGTATTTGATATCTTAAAATACAACACAGTAATCACTACAAAAGCTGCTGTTGCAACTATCGAGGAGGTGTACGCATAATGGCAAATATTAAATATTATGATGTAATCCTTAAACCAGTAGTTACTGAAAAATCTATGGAACTTATGGCTGAAAAGAAATACACTTTCTTAGTTCATCCAGAAGCAACAAAAACTCAGGTAAAAGAAGCTGTTGAAAAAATGTTCAATGGAACAAAAGTTGCAAGTGTTAGTACAATGAATCTTGATGGAAAAACAAAAAGACGTGGAATGACATTTGGTAAAACAGCAAAAACAAAAAAAGCAATTGTTAAGTTAACAGCTGACAGTGCTGATATCGAAATCTTCGAAGGATTATAAAATATAATCCAACGAAGAGAACGAAAACTATACGGTGCAATTCCGTGAAACAAATAATCAGATAGACGAAAGGAGAAAGAGTAATGGGAATTAAAACATACAACCCATATACACCTTCCAGAAGACAGATGACTGGCTCAGATTTCTCTGAAATCACAAAGACAACTCCTGAGAAATCTTTAATGAGTTCTAAAACAAGAAAAGCTGGTCGTAACAATCAGGGTAAAATCACAGTTAGACACCGCGGAGGCGGAGCTAAGAAACAATACAGAATCATCGATTTCAAGAGAAGAAAAGATGGTATTCCAGCAACTGTAATTGGTATCGAATACGATCCAAACAGATCTGCTAACATCGCACTTATCTGCTACGCAGATGGTGAAAAAGCATACATCCTTGCTCCAGAAGGATTAAAGGATGGTATGAAAGTTATGAATGGACCAGATGCAGAAGTAAGAGTAGGTAACTGCTTACCATTATCTGCAATTCCAGTAGGTACAGAAATCCATAACATCGAGTTATATCCAGGAAAAGGCGGACAACTTGTACGTTCAGCAGGAAACAGTGCACAGTTGATGGCTAAAGAAGGAAAATATGCAACACTCAGACTTCCATCAGGAGAAATGAGAATGGTTCCAATTATTTGTAGAGCTTCTATCGGTTCTGTAGGTAACGGAGATCACAGCCTTGTTAATATTGGTAAAGCTGGACGTACACGTCACTTAGGTTTTAGACCAACTGTTCGTGGTTCTGTTATGAACCCTAATGACCATCCACATGGTGGTGGTGAAGGTAAGACTGGAATCGGTCGTCCGGGTCCATGTACACCTTGGGGTAAACCAGCACTTGGTTACAAGACACGTAAGAAAAACAAATCTTCTAACAAGTTAATCGTAAGAAGAAGAGATGGAAAAGCAATCAAATAATTTAGTTTACAAGGAGGTTAGAACCTATGGCTCGCTCACTTAAAAAAGGACCATTTGCAGACGAGAGCTTACTTAAAAAAGTAGATGCTATGAATGCTGCAGGTGATAAATCAGTTATAAAAACTTGGTCACGTCGTTCTACAATCTTCCCATCATTCGTTGGACATACATTCGCTGTTCACGACGGAAGAAAACATGTGCCTGTATATGTTACAGAAGATATGGTTGGACACAAACTCGGAGAGTTTGTTGCAACAAGAACATACAGAGGACATGGAAAAGACGAGAAGAAGTCAAGACTTAGATAATCATAAGATATTCGAAAGGAGGGTTCATCCATGGCTAAAGGACATAGATCCCAAATCAAGAGAGAAAGAAACGAGCAGAGAGATACAAGACCATCAGCTAAGATTTCTTATGCAAGAGTATCTGTTCAAAAAGCTTGTTTCGTATTAGATGCCATCAGAGGTAAGGATGTACAGACAGCACTTGGTATTTTAGCTTATAATCCAAGATATGCTTCAAGCGTTATAGAAAAATTATTAAAATCAGCAATCGCAAATGCTGAAAACAACAATGGTATGAATGTTGATAACCTTTATATTGAAGAATGCTATGCAAACAAAGGACCAACAATGAAGAGAATCAGACCAAGAGCACAGGGTAGAGCTTACAGAATCGAAAAGAGAATGAGCCACATTACAATCGTGCTTAATGAAAGATAATAAGGAGGACAATAATGGGACAGAAAGTTAATCCTCATGGCCTTAGAGTTGGTGTTATCAAAGACTGGGACTCTAAATGGTATGCAGAAAAAGATTTTGCTGACAACTTAGTGGAAGACCATGAAATCAGAAAATTCCTTAAAAAGAAATTATACAGTGCAGGTGTTTCAAAAATCGAAATCGAAAGAGCATCTGATCGTGTTAAAATTATCATCTATACAGCTAAACCTGGTGTAGTAATTGGTAAAGGCGGTTCTGAAATCGAGAAAGTGAAAGCTGAATTAGCTAAATTCACAGATAAGAAATTAATCGTTGATATCAAAGAAATCAAAAGACCAGACAAAGATGCTCAGTTGGTTGCAGAGAATATTGCTCAGCAGCTTGAAAATCGTATTTCATTCAGACGTGCTATGAAATCTTGCATGTCAAGAACAATGAAAGCTGGAGCACTTGGTGTTAAGACATCTGTTTCAGGACGTCTTGGTGGAGCTGATATGGCTCGTACAGAGTTCTACAGCGAAGGAACTATTCCACTTCAGACACTTAGAGCTGATATTGATTATGGATTCGCAGAAGCTGACACAACATACGGAAAAGTCGGTGTAAAGGTTTGGATTTACAAAGGCGAAGTTCTTCCGACTAAAGCAGATAAGGAAGGGAGAGATAAATAATGTTAATGCCAAAGAGAGTTAAACGTCGTAAACAGTTCCGTGGTACCATGAAAGGTAAAGCCATGAGAGGAAATAAAATTTCTTATGGTGAATTCGGACTTGTTGCAACAGAACCTTGCTGGATTCGTTCTAATCAGATCGAGGCAGCCCGTGTTGCTATGACACGTTACATTAAACGTGGTGGTAAAGTTTGGATCAAAATTTTCCCAGATAAACCAGTTACTCATAAACCTCTTGAGGTTCGTATGGGTAAAGGAAAGGGTGCGTTGGAGTACTGGGTAGCAGTAGTTAAACCAGGCCGCGTAATGTTTGAAATTGCAGGAGTACCAGAGGAAACAGCTAGAGAGGCACTTCGACTTGCAATGCATAAGTTACCTTGCAAATGCAAAATCGTTTCTCGCGCAGACTTAGAAGGCGGTGATAACAGTGAAAATTAATACATTTGTAAACGAATTAAAAGGAAAATCTGTAGAAGAATTAAATGAAGAATTAGTAGCTGCTAAGAAGGAACTTTTCAATTTAAGATTCCAGAATGCAACTAATCAATTAGAGAATACAAGCAGAATTAAAGAAGTGAGAAAGAATATCGCTAGAATTCAGACAGTGATAACAGAAGCTTCTAAAGCTGAGTAGGAGGGCGTACTGTGGAAGAAAGAAATCTTAGAAAAACCCGTACAGGCAAGGTTGTTAGTAACAAAATGGACAAAACAATCGTTGTTGCAGTTCAAGACCACGTTAAGCACCCACTTTACAAAAAAATTGTAAAGAGAACTTATAAATTAAAAGCTCATGATGAAATGAATCAGTGCAACGTTGGAGATACAGTAAAAGTTATGGAAACAAGACCATTATCTAAAGATAAGAGATGGAGACTTGTTGAGATCGTAGAGAAAGCGAAATAAATTTATCGCGCATTTAAAGGAGGTTTATCTGCATGATACAACAGGAAAGCAGACTTAAAGTAGCAGACAACACAGGTGCTAAAGAGTTATTATGCATCCGTGTGCTTGGCGGTTCTACAAGAAGATATGCCAACATCGGTGACGTTATCGTTGCATCTGTTAAAGATGCAACACCAGGCGGCGTTGTTAAAAAAGGTGATGTTGTAAAAGCTGTAGTTGTCCGTTCTGTAAAAGGCGCTCGTCGTAAAGACGGTTCTTATATCAGATTCGATGAAAATGCTGCTGTTATTATAAAAGACGATATGAACCCACGTGGAACACGTATTTTTGGACCAGTAGCCAGAGAGCTTAGAGACAAGAAATTCATGAAAATTGTTTCTTTAGCTCCGGAAGTACTGTAGGGAGGTGCTTTAAGAATGTCAACTATGAAAATCAAAAAAGGTGATACAGTAAGAGTTATTGCTGGAAAAGATAAAGATAAAGAAGGCAAAGTAATCGCTGTTAACAGTAAAGAAGGCAAAGTTTTGGTTGAAGGAGTAAATATGCTTACAAAGCATACGAAACCAAGCGCAGCTAACCAGAATGGTGGAATCGTTCATCAGGAAGGACCAATCGATATCTCTAATGTTATGTATGTACACAATGGAGCTACTACAAGAATTGGTTTCAAAATGGACGGAGACAAAAAAGTTCGTGTTGCGAAATCAACAGGCGACATAATTGATTAATCCAAGGAAGGAGGACCTTAAACTTTGAGTAGACTGAAAGAAACATACCAGAATGAGATCGTTGATGCAATGATCAAAAAATTCGGTTACAAAAATATAATGGAAGTACCAAAGCTCGATAAAGTTGTAATCAACATGGGTGTTGGTGAAGCAAAAGAAAATGCAAAAGTTTTAGAGTCAGCTGTAGCTGATCTTGAGAAGATTGCCGGACAGAAAGCAGTTCTTACAAGAGCAAAAAATTCTGTTGCGAACTTCAAAATCAGAGAGGGCATGGCAATCGGATGTAAAGTTACTTTAAGAGGAGAAAGAATGTATGAATTTGTTGATCGTTTGATCAACCTTTCATTGCCTCGTGTACGTGACTTTAGAGGTGTAAATCCTAACGCATTCGACGGAAGAGGAAATTACGCTCTTGGTATCAAAGAACAATTAATTTTCCCTGAAATCGAGTATGATAAAGTAGATAAAGTCAGAGGTATGGATGTAATCTTTGTTACAACAGCTAAAACTGACGAAGAAGCTCGTGAATTATTGACTCAGTTCAATATGCCATTCACAAAATAAGGAGGAATTATTCATGGCTAAGACATCAATGAAAATCAAACAGCAGCGTGAACCAAAATTCTCCACTAGAGAATACAATCGTTGCAGAATTTGTGGTCGTCCACACGGCTACTTGAGAAAATATGGTATCTGCCGTGTATGCTTCCGTGAGTTGGCATATAAAGGACAGATTCCAGGTGTTAAAAAAGCAAGCTGGTAAGAAAATCAGCCGTTCATCTACAGATGAAGATGAACTTCTATATATATTATCGAAATAAGGAGGTCAATATTCAATGACAATGAGTGATCCAATCGCAGATATGCTTACAAGAATCCGTAACGCAAATACTGCTAAACATGATACAGTTGATGTACCTGCATCTAAGATGAAAATCGCGATTGCTGACATTCTTTTCAACGAGGGATATATTGCAAAATATGAAATCGTAGAAGACGGATGCTTTAAGACAATCCATATCACATTGAAATATGGTGCAGATAAGAATGAAAAAGTTATTTCAGGTATTAAGAGAATCTCTAAACCAGGTCTTCGTGTTTATGCAAACAGCGAAGATATGCCAAAGGTTTTAGGTGGACTTGGAACAGCTATCATTTCTACAAACAAAGGGGTAATTACAGATAAAGAAGCTAGAAAACTTCATGTAGGTGGAGAGGTTCTTTGCTTCGTCTGGTAATCACAAATAGAAACTGAAAACAGAGAGGCGTTTGAAACGCTTCTCCGAGAATCTAAGTTATAGGAGGTACGGTATGTCACGTATAGGAAGACTGCCAATCGCTATCCCAGCAGGTGTTACTGTTGAGATCGCTGAGAACAATGTTGTGACTGTAACAGGTCCTAAAGGAACTCTTACAAAAGAGCTTCCAGTTGAAATGGAAATCAAAAAAGAAGGCGAAGAAGTAATCGTTACAAGACCAAATGACTTAAAGAAAATGAAATCTTTACATGGTCTTACAAGAACTCTCATCTACAACATGGTTGTTGGTGTTACAGAAGGATACCAGAAAGTTCTTGAAATTAATGGTGTTGGTTACAGAGCTTCTAAAGCAGGAAACAAATTAACATTAAATTTAGGATACTCTCACCCAGTTGAAATGATCGATCCAGAAGGCATCGAGTCTGTACTTGAAGGACAGAACAAAATCACTGTTAAAGGTATCGATAAAGAAAAAGTTGGCCAGTACGCAGCTGAAATCAGAGATAAGAGAAGACCAGAACCTTACAAAGGTAAAGGTGTTAAATACTCTGATGAAGTTATCAGACGTAAAGTTGGTAAGACTGGTAAGAAATAATTAAGGAGGGTGTGAAAATGGTTAGTAAAAAATCAAGAAGCGAAGTTCGTGTAAAAAAACACATGAAATTACGTAATCGTTTTAGCGGAACAGCTGAAAGACCACGTTTAGCAGTGTTTAGAAGTAATAATCACATGTATGCTCAGATTATTGACGACACAGTAGGAAATACGCTTGTTGCAGCTTCCACTCTCGAAAAAGACGTGAAAGCAGCATTAGAAAAAACAAACAATGTTGAAGCAGCAGCATACTTAGGAAAAGTAATCGCTGAAAAAGCAACAGCTAAAGGAATTACAGAGGTTGTTTTTGACAGAGGCGGATTTATTTATCAAGGTAAAGTAAAAGCATTAGCAGACGCAGCAAGAGAAGCTGGACTGAATTTTTAGGAAGGGAGAACACATATGAGACAAGATCGTATTGATGCTAGTCAGCTTGAACTGACTGAAAGAGTGGTATCAATTAAACGTGTAACCAAAGTTGTTAAAGGTGGTCGTAACTTCAGATTCACAGCTTTAGTAGTTGTTGGTGACGGAAAAGGCCATGTTGGTGCAGGTTTAGGAAAGGCTACTGAAATTCCAGAAGCTATTCGTAAAGGAAAAGAAGATGCAGCTAAGAAATTAATTAGTGTAGCATTAGATTCAAACGATAGTATTACACATGATACAATCGGTAAATTCGGAAGTGCTTCTGTATTACTGAAGAAAGCTCCAGAAGGTACAGGAGTTATCGCTGGAGGTCCAGCGCGTGCGGTAATCGAACTTGCAGGAATCAAGAACATCCGTACAAAATCTTTAGGATCTAACAATAAGCAGAATGTAGTTCTTGCAACAATTGAAGGTCTTAAGGGAGTGAAAACTCCAGAAGAAGTTGCAAAACTTCGTGGTAAATCAGTAGAAGAGATCGTAGGCTAATAAGATAGGGCATGTGGCTTACCTCTAATTCAAGAGGAAAGCCTGCTTTATCCAATAGGAGGTAAATAAAATGGCAAATTTAAAAATTACACTAGTGAAGTCTACAATCGGTGCAGTACCAAAACACAAAAGAACTGTAGAAGCTTTAGGTCTTAAAAAGCTCAACAAAACAGTTGTATTACCAGATAATGCAGCAACAAGAGGTATGGTACAGCAGGTTAGACATTTAGTGAAAGTTGAAGAAGAAGCATAAATATAAAGATAAGGAGGTAAGATCATGGACTTATCTAATTTGAGACCAGCAGATGGCTCTAGACAAAGTGATAATTTCAGAAGGGGCCGTGGACACGGTTCTGGAAATGGTAAGACAGCCGGTAAGGGACATAAAGGTCAGAAAGCTCGTTCAGGAGCACCAAGACCAGGTTTCGAAGGTGGTCAGATGCCTTTATACAGAAGATTACCAAAAAGAGGATTTACATGTAGAAATTCAAAAGAAATCGTTGGAATTAATGTAAATCTTTTAGAGCAGTTTGAGAATGGTTCAACTGTTACAGTTGAAACTCTTATCGAAAATGGTATTATTAAAAATCCTAGAGATGGAGTTAAGATTCTTGGTAATGGAGAATTAACAAAGAAACTTACAGTTCAGGCTAATGCATTTTCAGCATCAGCTGTAGAAAAAATTGAAGCACTTGGTGGAAAAGCTGAGGTGATCTAATGTTCGAAACAGTACGCAGAGCATTACGTATGGAAGACATCAGAAAAAGATTGTTCTATACCTTTATGATGCTTGTCGTTATCAGACTTGGTTCCGAATTACCTACCCCAGGTGTGGATCCAACCTACATTAAGAACTTTTTTGCGAACCAGACAGGTGACATCTTCAATTTCTTTGATGCTTTTACTGGTGGTTCCTTTACAGCGATGTCGGTGTTTGCACTTAGCATAACACCGTACATCACTTCTTCTATCATTATTCAACTTTTGACAATTGCAATTCCAAAATTGGAAGAAATGCAAAAAGATGGTGAAGATGGTAGAAAGAAAATTGCAGCAATTACACGTTACGTCACAGTTGCTCTTGCATTAATCGAATCAATTGCTATGGCAGTTGGATTTGGACGGCAAGGACTTCTTGTTGAATATGGTTTTGTAAACGTTGCGATTGTAGTATGTACACTTACAGCAGGTTCTGCTTTCCTTATGTGGATTGGTGAACGTATTACAGAAAAGGGAGTAGGAAATGGTATTTCCATCGTACTTCTAATTAACATCATTTCCCGTGTGCCAAATGATTTTGTGGTTTTGTATAATCAGTTTGTTAAAGGAAAAACTTTGGCAAAAGGAATGCTGTCAGCGTTAATTGTTCTTGCAGTTATTCTTGTAGTAGTTGTTTTTGTAATTATACTTCAAGGTGGCGAGAGAAGAATTGCAGTTCAGTATTCTAAAAAAATTCAGGGAAGAAAAACATACGGCGGACAATCAACACATATTCCGCTGAAAGTAAATACAGCAGGTGTTATTCCAGTTATCTTTGCATCATCATTGATGCAGTTCCCAATCTTGATTGCTTCATTCTTAGGAAAGGGCAATGGAACAGGGATTGGAAGTCAGATTTTAAAAGCGATGAATTCTAATAACTGGTGTAACCCGGATAATTTAGTCTATTCAATTGGGCTGCTTGTATACATTGCATTGACAATCTTCTTTGCATATTTCTATACATCCATTACATTCAATCCACTTGAGATTGCAAATAATATGAAGAAAAGTGGTGGATTCATTCCAGGAATCAGACCAGGCAAACCAACGGTTGAGTACTTACAGAAAATATTAAATTATATTATCTTTATAGGTGCATGTGGTTTGGTAATTGTTCAGGTTATTCCATTCTTCTTCAATGGTGTATTCAAAGCAAATGTTTCTTTTGGTGGAACATCACTAATTATTATCGTGGGTGTTGTACTTGAAACAATTAAGCAGATTGAATCACAGATGCTTGTACGTAATTATACAGGATTTCTGAATAGTAAAGGCAGTTCCAAAAAGAACGGTTTCCTAGGTTATTAATCAAATATTTAGCTCGCCTGGTATTTCAAAAAAGAATATATCGGGCGGGTTAAAATGCTATATGGATATAAATCTTTTTCAATATAAGTGGAGGATGAACATATGAAAATAATCATGTTAGGAGCTCCTGGAGCAGGAAAAGGAACCCAGGCGAAAAAAATTGCTGCAAAGTATGATATTCCGCATATTTCAACAGGTGATATTTTTAGAGCTAATATTAAAAATGGGACGGAACTTGGAATAAAAGCAAAAACATATATGGATCAAGGATTGCTTGTGCCAGATGAATTAGTCGTTGATCTTGTTGTTGACAGAGTAAATCAGGAAGATTGTTCAAATGGATATGTACTTGATGGTTTTCCAAGAACAATTCCACAGGCAGACGCTCTTACAAAAGCACTTGCTGCAATGGGACAAAAAATGGATTATGCAATTAATGTGGAAGTTCCAGATGAAAATATAGTTACTCGTATGTCTGGAAGAAGAGCATGTGTAGATTGTGGAGCCACATATCACCTAGAATATGCGCCTACAAAACAGGAAAATATTTGTGATCACTGTGGTGGAAATCTAATTTTAAGAGATGATGATAAACCGGAAACAGTAAAAAAACGTCTTGGTGTTTATCATGAACAGACACAGCCTTTAATTGATTACTATACAAGTGAAGGAATTTTAAGAGAAGTTGATGGTACAATCGACATTGAGGATGTATTTACTGAGATTGTAAAAATTCTTGGAGAATAATATGCAGTTTATTCCAGGAATGTTAGTGAAATCAAAAAAAGGTCGTGACAAAAATCACATTTACGTAGTGATCAGTGAAGAAGCACGATTTATATATGTAGCAGACGGTGATAAGTGGACGGTCTGTCACACAAAACGAAAAAATAAAAAACATCTGCAAATTATTAAAAAAATCGTATGTTCACCAGATGCAGATGATAAAGAAGTGAAAAAGTCTTGCCTGGCTGGATAAGCACAGGTTTTCAGGAGGAATTAATAGTATGTCAAAAACTGACGTTATTGAGATTGAAGGCGTTGTAGTTGAAAAACTTCCAAACGCAATGTTTAAAGTAGAGCTTGAGAATGGGCACATCGTACTTGCACACATCAGTGGAAAGCTTCGTATGAATTTCATTAAAATTTTACCAGGAGACAAAGTTACATTAGAGATGTCACCATATGATTTAAGTAAAGGTAGAATTGTTTGGAGAGATAAATAAAAAGGTATTGACTTTATTTTCTTATTAGTGTTATAATATGAAATGGCTGTTTTTGGATAGGTGTGTCCAAAAAACAGTCTGTAACGTATTTATATGATAGCAAAGAATGGAAGGAGGATTTGACATGAAGGTTAGATCATCAGTAAAACCAA
>JARIEI010000060.1 GCA_029256845.1 Ruminococcus sp.
CGAACAACTTCTTTATAAGGAATATTCTTTTTATCAAGAACATCATTACGAATGTAATCTGGAAGTTTTAATTCTTCAGGAGAAATGAGAACAAATTTGATTCCAGTATAACGGACAAGAGCGTGGATCAAAGAGTGAACAGTACGACCAAATTTTAAGTCTCCACAAAGACCGATCGTCATGTTATTGAGACGACCTTTTAAATTTAAAATTGTTAAAAGATCTGTTAGTGTCTGTGTTGGATGCTGGTGTCCACCGTCTCCGGCATTAATTACAGGGATAGAAGAATGTCGGCAAGCTACCATAGGAGCCCCTTCTTTTGGATGACGCATTGCACAAATGTCAGCATAACATGAAACAGTGCGAATGGTGTCGGAAACGCTTTCTCCCTTGGAAGCAGAACTAGAGTTAGCAGAAGAAAATCCCATAATATTTCCACCAAGTTTGAGCATTGCAGCTTCATGACTTAATCTCGTACGTGTACTTGGTTCATAAAATAATGTGGCAAGTGTTTTTCCGTCGCACGCATGTGCATATTTAGCTGGATGTGCTTCGATATCTTGTGCAAGATGCAGAATATCGTCTAATTCTTCCACAGATAAATCCAGTGGGCTCATTAAATGTCTCATAAACAACCTCCTTGTATGCCAGAACGGGCATATATAAAATATTTATTTGTTTTTAGTCAAAAATCTTCAAGATAATGATATACTAAAAAGCTACCTTTTTCAACATGAAAATTGATAAAAACAAGAATCTGCTTTAAAGTTCATGCAAACCAGAAATGTCACTACTGATAATCATAGAATAATTGGTATAGTATACAACAAAACCAGGTTTTCCGCCATTTGGCTTTTTAACATGCTTTTTTTCAATATAGTCAATTTCGACTTTTTCATTTCCTCTTGCTTTGGAATAATATGCTGCAAGTTTGCCGGCTTCTTCAAAAGTGCGATCTGGAAGTTCTTTTCCTTCTGTTTTTACAATTACGTGAGATCCAGGAATGTCTTTTGCATGAAACCACCAATCGTTGCCATTAGCAAAGTGAAAAGTAAGCTCTTCGTTTTGGAGATTGTTTTTACCAACATAGATATGAAATCCATCACTTGAGAGATAGTGTAAAGGTGTATTTGAAATTTTAACTTTCTTCTTTGTATATTTTCTACGCATATAACCTGCTTGAATTAATTCTTCTTTGATTTGTGCGAGATCATCTTCAGTCAGTGCTATGTCCAAAGAGGTACTAATGGATTCTAAATAGGTAATATCTTCTTTTGTTTCGTTGACAAGTTTGGATAATGCTTCAAAGGTCCTTTTTTGTTTGTTATACTTGTCGAAATAGCGTTTTGCATTGTCTTGTGGTGATTTTGTTTGATCCAAAGGGATGGTGATCATTTCATTCGTATAGTAATTAAGAGCTTCAAGACTTTTAGCGCCTTCTTCTAAATTGTATCCATATGTATGAAGTAATTCACCATATACTTTATATTTATCTCTTCCATCTGTATCTTGTAATTGACGAATTTGGAGATTATATTTTTTGCGGTTTCGTTCAAGTGCTGTTTGCACAATGTGACGCAAGTCGGTAGATTTTTGTCGTATGCGAGTTAAGGCGTTTTTGGATGAATAATAAATATTTAATACGTCGGACATTTGAGAAAAATCTTGACGGCTATAATTTGGAAAAGAAGTCATTGAAAGTGCGGAAAATTCTTTTGGTTCTGCGCCTAAATAATAAATGCAAGGGTGAAAATCAGCTGCCTTTATGCGAGAGATAAAAATAGAAAATTGGGTATATAGGTGCTTTAAATGGTCTTCGGAAAGTTCCGTTCCTGGAAGATTAGAATCGATACAGGCAAGGGTACAGATTTCCTGTGCAATTACAGGGCTAATGCCGGTAAATCCAGTATAGAGCGCTTTTCCAATATCACAATTTTTTCCTTTTACAAGGTGAATGAAGTCAGTTTCTGTTACAGTAAGTGGATCGAACTTATGCATAGTGTCAGGAATGAAATACGTACGTCCCGGGAGAACTTCGCGCACGGAACTTACCTGAGCAGAAACATGTTTGATGCTATCAAGAATCATGTTTTTATCGTTGCAGAAAATGATATTGCTATGCTTTCCCATAATTTCTACAATTAATTTTTTTTGACAAAGATCGCCCATTTCATCAAGGTGTTCAATTGTAAAGTGAATGATACGTTCAAGTCCTGGTTGGGAAATCTCTACAATACGTCCATTGCTAATGTGTTTGCGAAGAAGCATACAAAAATTTGGAGCAGTCATAGGACTTGGCTTATTTGCATCGGTAAGGTATATCAATGGAAGAGAGGCACTTGCAGAGATGCAAAGTCTTCTTTGACCTGTGGGCGTTTTTATGGTTAAAAGTAGTTCGTCATTTTCAGGTTGTGCAATTTTTGCAATCCGTCCATTTAACAATACCTCTTTCAATTCCTGTGTCAGACAGGCGACAGTAATTCCATCAAAAGCCATAATCATTTTTCCTTTCATAAATAATCTAAAATGCTAATCCATTGTAACACAGAATATATAACGGCGGAAGTGTTACGTATATTAAATTATTCTAAAACAAATGGTTGACCGAAAAGGAAGAATCGAGGTATAATTGTCCATAATGTTTTAGTTAGAAAATAAAAATAGAGGGATGGACAGCCATGATTAAAAGTATGACAGGCTTTGGACGATGTGAAATTCAAAAAGATTCTAGAAAATTTGTAGTGGAATTAAAAAGTGTCAATCACAGATATTTAGATTTGAATATTCGCATGCCAAAGAAATTTAATTTTTTTGAAACTGCGATCCGAAATTTGTTAAAGCAATATGTAAACAGAGGGAAAATTGATGTTTTTATCACATATGAAAATGCAAAGGACGGGGAAGGTACTTTGAAGTATAATTCCACATTAGCTTCGGAGTATATGAAAGCATTTAAGCAGATTCAAGAAGACTTCCACTTAGATCAAGACGTGCGTGTATCTACATTGGCTCGTTTTCCAGAGGTGCTTTCCATGGAAGAAAGATCGGAAGATGAAGAGGAACTTTGGAACGGGTTAAAAGAAGCCCTTGAAGGAGCATTCAAGCAATTAGTATCAACACGTGTTGCAGAAGGAGAACGTTTAAAAGAAGATGTTTTAGAAAAGCTTTCCGGAATGGAATCATTCATTACATATATAGAACAGCGATCTCCACAAATTGTTTCAGAATATCGTGCAAAACTACAAGAGAAAGTTTCTGAACTACTGCAAAATACGCAGATTGATGAAGGGCGTATGGCAGCGGAAGTGGTTTTATATGCGGACAAGATTTGTACGGACGAAGAAGTGGTACGGCTTAGAAGTCATATTACGCATATGAGAGAGACTTTTGATGAAGACGATGGCATTGGTCGTAAACTTGATTTTATTGCACAAGAGATGAATCGAGAAGCGAATACCATTCTCTCGAAAGCGAACGATATAGAGGTTTCCAATTATGCAATTGGGTTAAAGACAGAAATTGAAAAAGTACGAGAACAAATTCAAAATATAGAATAGAAGGAAGAAAAAATGAAAGAAAGAGGAATACTAATTGTTGTGTCAGGGTTTTCTGGATCTGGAAAAGGGACGATTATGAAGGAACTGGTAAGAAGATATCCAGACAATTATGCACTTTCTGTATCGGCAACCACTCGTAATCCCCGCGAAGGAGAAGTAGATGGAAGAGAATATTTCTTCCGTACAAAAGAAGAATTTGAAAAAATGATTGCGAAAGATGAGTTGATAGAGTATGCTAAATATGTGGAGAACTATTACGGTACTCCAAAGGAATATGTAGAGAAACATTTAGCAGAAGGAAAAGATGTCATCTTGGAAATTGAAATCCAGGGTGCTCTTAAAGTAAAAAAAGCATTTCCAGATACACTGCTTTTGTTTGTCACACCACCTGATACAAAAGAATTAAAGAGACGACTTGTAGGCCGAGGTACAGAAACAATGGAAGTGATTGAGTCCAGAATGGAACGTGCCGCAGAAGAAGCACAAGGCATGCATCAGTACGATTATCTTGTGATTAATGATCGGCTTGACGAATGCGTAGAGGAAATGCATAGCATTATAAGATGTGAGCATCGAAAATGTTTACGCAACTTAGAATTTATGGGGAAAATCCAAAGAGAATTGAAAGGAGAACAATAACATATGTTACATCCATCTTACACAGAATTAATGGAAGTGGTGAATCAAGATTTAGAGGAAGGCGATACAAAAGTAGTGAATAGTCGTTATTCGATTATTATGGCTACAGCAAAAAGAGCAAGACAGTTGATTGATCATGCAGAACCACTTGTAGAGACAAAAGAGGGTCAAAAATCACTTTCTATTGCAATTGATGAGTTAAATCAAGGAAAACTTAAGATTGTAGCGGATACCGTAGAAGAATAGAAAAGAAAGGTTGGCAGATATGCCCTTAAAACGGGAGGTCTGCCTTTATTTTTGGGAGAATATATGAAAATATTATTTATTTCACTTGGATGTGATAAGAACCTTGTTGATACAGAGAAGATGCTTGGTCTTCTTGCAAAGCGAGGGTGGTCCATGATCGATGATGAAGCACAGGCAGATGTCATTATTATTAATTCATGTTGCTTCATCCAAGATGCAAAGGAAGAAAGTATTCAAAGTATTCTTGATATGGCAGAATACAAAAAAACAGGAAAGTTAAAAGCTTTGATTGTAACAGGCTGTCTAGCACAAAGATATCGTCAAGAAATCATAGATGAAATTCCAGAAGTAGACGCGGTACTTGGAACTTCGTCCTATGATAAAATTGTAGAAGCAGTTGAAGAAGCACTCGAGGGAAATGGATCTGTTGTGATGTCAGATTTGCAGGCACTTCCTAAAGTGGAGGCAGATCGACTTATTACGACAGGAGGACATTTTGCATACCTTAAGATTGCAGAAGGATGTGATAAACATTGTACTTATTGTATCATTCCAAAAGTTAGAGGTAACTTTAGAAGTGTGCCGATGGAACAATTGATACAAGAAGCAACTTATTTATCAGAGCAAGGAGTAAAAGAACTAATTCTTGTAGCACAGGAAACGACAGTATATGGAAAAGATTTGTATGGAGAAAAGTGTCTCCATAAATTGTTAAAAGAGCTATGCAAGATAGAGGGGATTCGTTGGATTCGAATCTTGTACTGCTATCCAGAAGAAATTACAGATGAATTAATTGAGGTGATGAAGGAAGAGCCTAAAATTTGTCATTACCTTGATTTACCAATTCAGCATGCAAGTGATGCGATATTAAAACGAATGGGAAGAAGAACTTCCAAGCAGGAATTGATTGATATTATTGAAAAACTTCGGAGAGAGATTCCGGATATTTGCCTTCGTACAACGCTTATCACTGGGTTCCCAGGAGAAACACAGGAGCAACATGAAGAGTTAATGCAATTTGTAGATGAAATGGAGTTTGACCGTTTAGGTGTGTTTACCTATTCTGCGGAAGAAGACACTCCAGCTGCAACTATGGAAGGTCAAATTGATGAAGAAATCAAATTAGATCGTCAGGCAGAACTGATGGAGCTTCAACAAGAAGTTGCATTTGATAAAGCAGAAGAAATGATTGGCAAAGAAGTGTTGGTAATGATTGAAGGAAAAGTTGCAGATGAGAATGCATATGTTGGAAGAACGTATAAAGATGCTCCAAATGTGGATGGCCTAATTTTTGTGAATACAGATGTAGAATTGATGTCGGGGGATTTTGCAAAGGTTAAAGTTACAGGAGCAACGGATTATGATTTGATAGGAGGGATCATATCATGAATTTACCAAACAAACTTACAATTTTAAGGGTTATAATGGTTCCATTTTTTGTGTTGTTTATGCTTACGAACATTGGAGGAGAAGCAAATAAATGGATCGCACTTTCCATTTTTGTGGTAGCAAGTTTTACTGATTTTTTGGATGGAAATATTGCTAGAAAATACAACCTTGTTACTAATTTCGGAAAATTTATGGATCCGCTTGCGGATAAACTTCTTGTATGTTCGGCAATGATCTGTCTTGTTGAAATGGAAAAACTGCCAGCATGGATTGTGATTATCATCATTGCTAGGGAATTTATTATCAGTGGCTTTCGTCTTGTTGCATCAGACAATGGAGTTGTGATTGCGGCAAGTTACTGGGGAAAATTTAAGACCGTTTTCCAGATGGCTATGATCATTGTATTAATTATGGATCTTGGAGGAGCTTTTGATTTAATTGGAAAGTGTTTGATCATAATCGCACTTGCACTTACAATTATTTCGTTGTTTGATTATATTTATAAAAACAAACAAGTGCTTACACAAGGGGGCATGTAAAATGGATCAGGAGAATCAGCCAAAAACACAGGCAATAGAAGAAAATTTAGTAGCACAACTAAAAGAGAAACACTTTACGATTACAACGGTAGAATCTTGTACAGGAGGGCTACTTGCAGGTACAATTGTAAATGCGAAGGGAGCCTCTGATGTTTTTAATGAAGGATACATTACATATTCAAACGAAGCAAAAGAACGACTGGTTCACGTCTCTTCGCAAACGCTTGAAAAATATGGCGCTGTAAGTAGCAATACAGCAAGAGAGATGGCAGAAGGAGCAGCGAAAGTTGCGAAAGCACAGGTGGCGCTTAGCACTACAGGAATTGCAGGACCAGGCGGGGGTACAGAAGATAAACCGGTTGGATTGGTTTATATAGCGTGCACTGTTTTGGGTAAGACTGAAATATTAAAAAATATATTTACAGGATCCCGCCAAGAAGTTCGCGAGCAAAGTGTTGCAAAAGCACTAGACTTGGCACTTCAAATGATTCGATAAATATTTTTAACAAAAACCAATAAAAACTTGTATAAACTTACAATTGACGAATCTTGTCATTTATGAGAAAATAAACAATATATGGGCGTTAAAATATTATCATACGCCCTTAGGAAGAATAACATTCATATTTGAAAGGAGTTTTAACATGATTTATTCACATGAAGTAGAAATGATGTGTCCAGTAGCACAAGGTGCGAACCACGGACCAGCTCCAATTCCGGAAGAAGCAAAATGGGTACAGGCAAAAGAGGTAAAAGATATTTCTGGTCTGACACATGGTGTAGGCTGGTGTGCTCCACAGCAGGGTACATGTAAACTTACTTTAAATGTTAAAGACGGTATTATTCAGGAAGCATTAGTTGAGACAATTGGATGTTCAGGAATGACACATTCCGCAGCTATGGCATCTGAAATCCTTCCAGGAAAGACAATTTTAGAAGCACTTAACACAGACCTTGTCTGTGATGCAATCAACACAGCTATGAGAGAATTGTTCTTACAGATTGTATACGGAAGAACACAGAGCGCATTTTCTGAAGATGGACTTCCAATCGGTGCAGGTCTTGAAGATTTAGGAAAAGGACTTCGTTCTCAGGTTGGTACAATGTATGGTACTCTTGCAAAAGGTCCACGTTACTTAGAGATGGCAGAAGGATATGTTACAGGTATCGCATTAGATGAAAACAACGAAATCATTGGATACAAATTTGTAAACTTTGGAAAATTCGCTGACTTTATCAAAGCAGGTGATGCACCAGACAAAGCATGGGAGAAAGCTCAAGGTCAATATGGTCGTGTTGATGATGCAGCTAAGATCATCGATCCACGTAAAGAGTAATCACTCATAAAAGAGAAAAGCTAGAGTTCATAAGTAACGATAAATAAATCAGGAGGACAATTAAATGGCTTTATTTGAATCATATGAAAGAAGAATTGATAAAATCAATGAAGTATTAAATAGCTATGGCATCGCTTCTCTAGAAGAGGCTGAGAAGATTACAAAGGATGCAGGACTTGAAGTTTACGATCAGGTTAAAGCAATCCAGCCTATTTGTTTTGAAAACGCTTGTTGGGCATACATTGTAGGTGCAGCAATTGCGATTAAAAAAGGTTGTAAAACAGCAGCAGAAGCAGCAGCAGCAATCGGGGAAGGACTTCAGTCTTTCTGTATTCCAGGTTCTGTAGCAGATCAGCGTAAAGTTGGTCTTGGACATGGTAACTTAGGAAAAATGCTTCTTGAAGAAGATACAGATTGTTTTGCTTTCCTTGCAGGACATGAGTCATTTGCAGCAGCAGAAGGTGCTATCGGTATCGCAGAAAAAGCGAACAAAGTTCGTAAAAAACCACTTCGCGTTATCTTAAATGGTCTTGGAAAAGACGCAGCAAAGATTATTTCAAGAATCAATGGATTTACATATGTTCAGACAGAATATGACTACTATACAGGTGAGTTGAAAGAAGTTTCAAGAACTCCATATTCTGAAGGACTTCGTGCAAAAGTTAATTGCTATGGTGCAAACGATGTTCGTGAAGGTGTAGCAATCATGCACAAAGAGGGTGTAGATGTTTCTATCACAGGTAACTCTACAAACCCAACACGTTTCCAGCACCCAGTTGCAGGTACATACAAAAAAGAATGTATCGAACAGGGTAAAAAATACTTCTCTGTTGCATCAGGTGGTGGTACAGGTCGTACACTTCACCCAGATAACATGGCAGCAGGTCCAGCTTCTTACGGTATGACAGATACTCTTGGACGTATGCACTCTGATGCACAGTTTGCAGGTTCTTCATCTGTTCCAGCACACGTTGAGATGATGGGACTTATTGGTGCAGGTAACAACCCAATGGTTGGTATGACAGTTGCAGTAGCAGTTGCAGTAGAAGAAGCAGCAAAAGCTGGTAAATTCTA
>JARIEI010000019.1 GCA_029256845.1 Ruminococcus sp.
AAACAAACAATCATTGATAGGAAATAAAAAGATTAGCATTGGAGGAAAAGAGTATGAAAAAGAAAATATTATGTTTGGTTTTAGCTACTATGTGTACATTATCAGTTGTTGCATGTGGATCAGAGAAAAAAGCAGATTCAAAGGATAAATTAATTGTCGGAACAGAAGCAGGATTTGCACCATATGAATACATGAAGGGAAATGAAGTGGTAGGAATTGACATGGATATTTCCAAAGCGATTGCGGATGAACTAGGGAAAGAGCTTGAGATTAAAAACATGGATTTTGATGGCGCATTAGCAGCCGCATCAAGTGGAAAAGTTGACTTCGTGGCAGCAGGTGTTTCTGTAACAGAAGAACGTAAAAAACAAGTAGATTTTTCCCATGAGTATGTAAACTCCACAGAAGTCGTTGTGGTTAACAAAAACGATCCACAAGTGAAAATTGAGGGAGAAGAATTAGCAGGAACAGATTTGAATAAGAAAATAATTGCAGTACAGCAAGGAAATATTGCAGATATTTGGGTTTCTAACAAAGAAAATTGTGATGCAAAAGAAGTAAAACGTTACACCAAATTTGCACAGGCAGCAGAAGATCTAAAGAATAACAAAGTAGATTGTATCGTCATGGACAAATTTCCAGCTGAAGAACTTGTAAAACAAAATGATTCCTTAGTTGTTTTAGATGGAATTTTATTTGAAGATAAATATGCCATCGGTGTAAAAAAAGGAAATAAAGAACTTTTAGATCAAATCAATAAAGTAATTGATAAATTAATCGAAGATGGTAAAATTGAAGAATTTACGACAAACCATGTACAAAAATAAAAAACAGTGATACACTCAAGACAGACAAAAATCAGTAGACTTTTAAGCCTACTGATTTTTGAGGTAGTTTAAAACTTAAGAAAGATAGAAAGGAAAACACATGTCGAATTTTTTTAAAAGCATTTCGGATGCACTATATGCAGCAATCCTTGAAGAAAACAGATATTTGTTTTATTTAGAGGGAATTAAAGTTACCATTATTGTTTCATTATTTGCAATTTTATTAGGAGTAGCCATTGGACTTTTAGTTGCGGTAGTAAAAGTAGCATCTGCAAATAATAAGAAGCTGTGGCTCTTAAATAAAATTTGTAATTTATATACAACAGTTATTCGAGCAACCCCAGCGATTGTGCAGTTATTGATTTTAAGTAATTTAATCTTTACTTCGAGAAATTCAAATGAAATTCTCGTAGCAGCACTTTGTTTCGGAATCAATTCAGGAGCCTATGTAGCAGAGATTATCCGTGCAGGCTTAGAGTCTGTGGATAAAGGGCAAATGGAAGCAGGACGTTCCCTTGGATTTACTTATATTCAAACCATGAAATTGATTATCATTCCACAGGCAATCAAAAATATTCTACCAGCACTTGGTAATGAATTTATTACATTGATAAAAGAGACTTCCATTGCTGGAGTAGTTGCTGTTACAGATCTTACCAAAGCAGCACAGTATATTGGGTCTGTAACATGGGATGTATTAACTCCATTGTTGATAGCTGCAGCATGCTATCTTGTGATGGTACTTGGACTTACAAAATTACTTGGACTATTTGAAAGGAGGTTGGCACAAGGTGATCGTAACTAAAAATCTTCAGAAATCATTTAAAGGACACACAGTATTAAAAGGAATCGACCAAACAATTGAAAAGGGAGAAAAGGTGGTAATTGTAGGACCATCCGGTTCTGGAAAATCTACATTTCTTCGTTGCCTAAATCTTTTAGAAGAACCAACCTCAGGAGAAATCTGGTTTGAGGGAAATAATATTACAGATAAAAAGACAGATATTAATCATTTACGTCAGAAGATGGGAATGGTATTTCAACAGTTTAATCTATTTCCACATATTACTGTAAAGCAAAATATTACCCTAGCCCCTGTAAAATTAGGCGTCATGTCTCAAGAGGAGGCAGATCAAAAAGCAGAAGAATTATTACAAAGAGTAGGACTTCCAGATAAAGCGAATCAATTTCCAAATCAGTTGTCTGGAGGCCAAAAACAACGAATTGCTATTGCTAGAGCACTTGCAATGAATCCAGATGTGATGCTTTTTGATGAACCAACATCAGCACTTGATCCAGAGATGGTAGGAGAGGTGTTGGAGCTTATGAAGCAGCTTGCAGATGATGGAATGACTATGGTTGTTGTAACACACGAAATGGGATTCGCTAAAGAAGTTGCAAGCAGAGTATTGTTTATCGATGAAGGAATTGTCAAAGAAGAAGCTACACCGGAAGAATTTTTTGGAAATCCAAAAGATGAGAGATTAAAAGAATTTTTATCGAAAGTTTTGTAAAAATGAGTTATACTAAAGATACTTAGTATGAATACAGGTTACGCCCCGCTGAAATATCAGCAGGGCGTTTTATCATCTAAAATATATAACGAGCAAAGGGAAGAAACTATGCGATATGAAAGAATAGAAGAAGCAACCTTTTTAGAACGGCCAAATCGTTTTCTTGCTTATGCATCCATACGAGGGAAAAAGGAAGTCGTACATGTGAAAAATACAGGACGATGTGCGGAATTACTTATTCCAGGAGCAACGATCTACGTACAGGAAAGCGATAACCCAGAAAGAAAAACAAAATGGGATTTGATCGCAGTGAAAAAACAGAACCGTCTGATCAATATGGATTCTCAAATTCCAAATAAAGTTGTTCAAGAGTGGCTCTTACAAGGAAACCTTTTAGGCCAAGGCGCATTGGTAAGACCAGAAACAACCTATAAAAATTCTAGATTTGATTTTTATATCGAAAACAATGAACGAAAAGCATTTATAGAAGTAAAAGGAGTTACCTTGGAGAACAATGGAATCGTAAAGTTTCCAGATGCTCCAAGTGAACGAGCAGTAAAGCATGTTGGAGAACTAATAGAGGCCGTAAAAGAAGGGTATGAAGCATATATCATATTTGTAATACAAATGCATGATGTAAGGTACTTTACACCAAATATGGACACCCACGCAGAATTTGGAGCTATGCTACAAAAAGCAAAGAAGGCAGGTGTGAAAATTTTAGCGTTCGATAGTAAAGTAACGCAAGATGAAATTCTATTAAATGAGGAAGTAGAAGTGGTCTTGACAGATCCAATTTTGAAAGAAAGTGTCGAGCCCCTTGTTCAGTGGTTCCGTGAAAAGAAAAGAGATCTGCCGTGGAGAAAAGACATTAGTCCCTATCGAGTTTGGGTTTCTGAAATTATGCTTCAACAAACAAGGGTAGAAGCGGTTAAAGCATATTTTGAACGATTTATGAAAGAATTGCCGACGGTGGAAACATTGGCCTATGCCGAAGAAGATCGACTTTTAAAATTGTGGGAAGGGCTTGGTTATTATAATCGGGTGCGCAATATGCAAAAGGC
>JARIEI010000146.1 GCA_029256845.1 Ruminococcus sp.
CTTCTAAATCTATCTTTTTCATTTTAATGACTGCACTAAGTAACAGTACTACTAGAGACAACGCCAAAACAATTAGTTCTGGTGCCTCAATAACTTTAATAAGCGAAAACCGTTCTCCTTTGTGAAATAGATTCACAAGCATCTGTAAAAACACTTTGAAGTCACTTGCCCGAAACATAATCATTCCAATTAAAACGAAAAACTGTGTTTTTAACATCTGCAAAATAACAAGAACTTTGTTTTCTCTATCAATTTTTAATTTCACAAGTAACTTATTGCAAAGTGGTCCACATGTATTTAGCACCATCATTAGTATAAAATAATAAAGTCCATAACAGACATATTTGATACTTGCTCCATGCCACAAACCAGTCAAAAACCAAACAGCCAAAAGGGAGATGGTGATTGTTGTAAAGTCTGCAAAAGCCATGTTCATCTTTTTTGTCAATTTACGAAGCCACTTTGAAGTAGATACTGGATAAAAGATGTAATCCCGGAACCAACTTCCTAAGGAAATATGCCATTTTCTCCAAAACTGTGCTACATCTCTAGCTAAAAATGGGAGGTCAAAATTCCTCGCAAGTTCAATTCCAAATACTTTCGAAATTCCTGCCGCCACATCAATGTAACCAGAAAATTCTGCATACAACTGAACGGTAAACGCCATTCCGCCTAATAAAACAACCCACCCGCTATAACGAGTATAATTGCTAAAGACTGCATCTGAAATCATACAGGCACGGTTCGATATCATAAAGATTTTAAATAACCCCCAAAGGACTCGACCGATACCATTAAAAATATTTTCTTTTTTAATCTGTTCATTTTTGCACATAGAATCCATCAAAAGGTCATAGCGTCCAAATGGTCCTTCATGAAGTTGTGGGAAAAAACTTACAAACAGCGCCAATTTTAAAAAGTCTCTTTCTGCCAAGTACTTTCCGCGAAAAACGTCAATTACATAACTTAAACTTTGTAAGGTATAATACGATAATCCCAATGGAAGAATGATCTTCATCGCCTTTGGTACAAGGTCAAATGCAAAAAACATTCGGAAATACTTTAATATAAAAAGAATCCCCACATTTAAAACTACATAGCCAAATACGACCCATTTCTTTTTTCGTTTGATTTCTTGTCTTTTTTGTTTTCTAAGTTGTTTCTCAAGCCCTTTGATATCAGTTCGCTTTGTAATCTCATCCATCCAAATCCCGGCAAAATATGTAGTAACAACGGTAACTCCCATAAATACCAATCCATAAGGACTATAGTAGCCAATGCAAGCAACGCTGACAAGTAACAATACAATATGACGATACTTTGCAGCAGTAATCGCATAGGCCGGAATTGACACGGCCGCAAACACACCAAATAAGGCTAATATTGCATATGGCATCTTACTCCCCATCCAATTCTTGTACAAGTTCGTACATACTTTCTACTGAGTTAAAGTTTTCTGGCACTAAGTGCATTGGTGTAATTTCAATGTCAAACTCCTCATTAAGGTTAGAAACTAACTTCACAATGTTTAAAGAAGTTAGAATCTTAGAATCCACAAGATCCTTTGCATTTCTAAAATCTGTATTTGGGATAATCTGCTCTAAAATTTTATAAATTCTTTCCATAATGTTTTCTCCTTTGTCTCATTTCTCATTTCTTATTTGTCTTCTGTTATCATGTTTGCAATCGCTTTTCGGTCAATTTTTCCATTTGCATTTTTCGGAAAAATTTGAAACTGTTTGTAAGCGGAAGGTTGCATATAATATGGCAACGTTTTCTCACTATATACCCTTAATTTATCATCGAGCTCCTTGTTAGACTCATATGCAAGGAGAAGCTCATCTTTTTCTTGGTCATACACACAAACCGTAAGTTCTACATCGTCTACCGTATTAAACACATTTTCGATTTCTCCTGGCTCGATTCGATATCCTTGATGTTTGATTTGAAAATCTTTCCGTCCAATATATTGGAATTCACCATGTACATTTTTCTTTACCAAATCCCCTGTTTTATATACCATATCTAAATAGTTGTTGTGGAGCGGATTTTGTACAAAAGCTTTATCGGTATTTTCTTTGTTTCGATAATAGCCTTTTCCTACAAATGGGCTTTTTACATACAATTCTCCAATAGAATCATCCGTAACAGCGTTGCCTTCCTCATCTACCACGATCAACTCACAATTGTCACACGCCTTTCCTATAGGAAGGGTTTCTCGTTCATCAAATGTTCGATCAACTACATAGTAGGTACAAATATCTGTCGTCTCGGTTGGTCCAAATAAATTTGCATATTGCACATCTTGTAAATAAGCTCTCCAATAATTTAAATATTTTACTGGCATAACTTCTCCTGCAAACAACGCTTTTTCCAACGTTTCTGGAAGCATATATTTGAATACATCAAACTTTGCAATCATTCCATAAGCGGAAGGAACCCAATAAATCACATTGACTTTCCGCTCGTTCATATATGCCATTAATTTTGCAGGAAACGCAAAATATTCTTTTGGAATGATGTGATAGGACGCTCCCGTGAAAATTGTCCCATAGAAATCGGACACCGACATACTAAAATGAAGTGGGGTTTGAGATCCAAAGACTGTATCACTATTAATCTTAAAACATGGGATAAACCATCTCATATAACTAATGACATTTAGATGTGTCAGTAAAGCACCTTTTGGTTCTCCTGTGGAACCAGAAGTAAATAGTGCATAGGCTGGATCTTCCGATGTCATCCGTGTTCGAATTTCCCGAAGCAAGGTTTCATCACTTTCTTGCTTTTCTACTACTTCTTCCCACCTTACTTTTTCCACTGTAGCATCAAAATTTTGCACGATTTCGTCTAGCTCCTGTTCATAAAGAACTGCTGCCGGACATAGGGTTTTTAAAATTTTCTGCAATCTGGTAACGGGTGACTCCGCATCAAGTACTACATAAAAATTACCACTATATAAAACACTTAACATCGCTGCTGGAAGCTCTACACTCCTTCGCATCAAAATAGCTACTGGTTTTTTTTCTATGTTTCGCTTTGCAAGGGATGTACCTACTTTCCTTGCAATGCTTTGAAGCTGCTCGTATGTAAATTTCTTTACCGGATCAGCTACTGCAACCTGCAAAGGGTACTTTTCCACCGTAGCCTCAAAATAATCTACTATTGTTTTTTTCATTTTTCTCACCTCATTTGTAAAAACAGCGGAAACTCATCATTCCTTTTACTACATACCGATAAAATAGTATTCTCAATATGATAACTATTGATTGCATACCCATTCACACAATCATTATTTGCAAACAACTTCTGCCCAGTTTCCTTTTCTTGTACAGGAGTTGTATCTAACAAATGAAATCCATATTGCAGTCCTTTTCCAGTACATTTTATCACACTTTCCTTTCTTGTCCAAATGAGGGAAAATGCAAAGTCTGGATCTATGGAGTGCTCTACATATTCTTTTTCCTTTTCTGTAAAGAAATATTTCATTACAGAAACATCTACTTTTTTTATCTTCTCTGCATCAACTCCTATGGTTCCTTCCTGTTCTATTGCTAAAGCAAGAAGATTGCATGCGTAGGAACGGCTAAAAGAAATGTCTTGCCTATTTAGAAGCATTGGTTTTTCTCCTGCATTTCCAACAATCACTGGATGCTCTAAATCAAAAAACTTCGTAAGAGCTGCCATTGTGATTCGTTCTGCTGCAATAAATTTTAGAATCTCTTCTTCGGAGTTTAGCTTCTTTGCACGATTTGCGCGATTTGTAGAAAGTAAAATACTTGAATCATTTCCAATCTTGTTTTTTGTAAAGTCTGTAACAACTATTAAACGCTTCATTCATCCTTCCTTTTGTTTCTTTCATAAAGAATAGTACAATACGAACCTTACATTAAAGTAAATAATTTCTTAAATTTTTCTTATTTTAAACTATTTTATGCTTAATCCTTTAAAATTTTTAAAATATACTTTCCAATAGCTTTGCTAAATACAACATAACTACCATGAAAGTGGTTTGAAAAGACGGTAAGTCGGCTTTTGGGAATGTTTTTTGCAATTTCCTCCGTATGATCTTTTGAAACGATATCATGCTCCCCACGGGTAAGAAATACAGGAATTGAAATACGTGACAGTTCGTCTTTTGAAATATTCGGCTCATCCAACATCATTTTGATTCGTTTTGATTTTGTAATCCCGTACATAATTCTCATTCGAAGACGCGTCAATGCCTTTAATCCGTCTGGCTTAACATTTACCCCGCTAACGATTAGTTTGGAAAATAACTGTGGCTTTTTGCTCGCAAGTAGAAGCCCCATAATCCCACCATCACTAAATCCATAGAAAATCGGACATTTGATTCCTATTTTCTTTATGAATTCCTCAATATAAGATGCTAGATCTCTATACGAATACGCTTTAATGCCTTCGCTTTTTCCATGTCCCGGCAAATCTAGCGTATATACTGTAAATTTTTGTTTCAAAATGGAGATACTTTTTCGAAATCCTCTATGATCTCCTCCATTTCCATGAATCATGATCAGAGGTTTTCCTTTTCCAGCCTTCTCCCAATACAATTGTTTTCCTTTTATTGTGATGTACATATTCCCTAATACCTTATTCTAAGCTATTCCCATGAATTTCTTTTGTATTATAGCATTTTCAAGAAGATCTGTAAAAATAAATTTTA
>JARIEI010000051.1 GCA_029256845.1 Ruminococcus sp.
GTTAACAAACGAATGGTAATTCCACCATCTTTTTTTCCTTCTTTGTTCCCTGCATTACCACACCCTGCAAGTGCACCTACGCAAAGAACCGTACTTAACAATATTGCGGTAAGTTTTTTCATTTTCATATTTTTTTCTCCGTTCTTTTTTGATAGTCCTATTTTATCGAATCTCGTCGAAAATTCAAATGGTCGTATTCTATAATTTTTGTACATTTTACATATCTTTCATAACATTTAATTTACTTTTCGAATCAGATATACTAAACTGAACATACGAACCATCACAACTAGGAGAATTTAATTATGAAAGCTAACGCAAAACAATCCATTCGATATAAAGTAAGATCTAATCTGTTAAAAGTATCGACTCTTTTTATTTTGATTATGTTTTTGAGTTTTTCCATAATTATTCAACATATCTTTTCAACAACTGCTTCGAAAAATGTAATGATACAACTGGATTACATTTCCACCCAGCTAAATTATTATCTAGACTCCACCGTCAATTTTTCGAAAGCCTTGATTATCGATGATCTTATCCAAAAGAAAACAAAAGCCTACAATCAACAACCTTCCTCTTTTTCTTCTTCGGATCGAAAAAGTATAGAAACTAAAATCAATAACATCATTCAATCCAATAACTTCATATACGCAGTAAGCCTTTTTTCCTTGGACAAACATGTCATTGCATCCACTTATGAGCACCATTATCGATCAGACAATACTCTTCAAAATTTAAATGCTCCTATTTGGTTTACACATAAACTACACCATAAATACAAAAACGATCCTGCCATTCAACTATTATCTTTTCAGCAACCATTTTATAGCTTGCAAACCGGAGAAAAGCTAGGTTATATTGAACTATCGATTCATGAGGATTCCATCCATAATATTTATCTTGATAAAGCCAGCTTAGAAAGTCAAATTTTTATGATGGATTCTTCCGGAATTATTCAAAGTAGCGATGGTACTCTTTCCCTTGGCTTGCGTGCACCTTTAAAAGCCAACTTAGGCGTGGGTGAAAAAAAGAGCATAACTCCGCAATATATTATTTTTTCAAAGTATATCCCTGAATTAGACTGGTATATTGTAAATCGAATGCGACCATCCCTTTACTACTCCACCATTTATTCATCTTTTGTAATTACAATACTGGTCACCATACTTTGTATCCTTTGTTGTTTATTCATTTCAAAAAAACTTGCAAACAATGTTACCACCCCAATCTATGACTTAATCCGTCATATTTTCAAAATTAAAAATGGATTTTGGACAACCATCGATTTACCAGTAGAAGATTCTGACATTAAATTACTGTATGATGAATTTAATAAAATGATTCGTTCCCAAGAAGCCTTAAAAGATTCTGTTGTAAAAGCGCAAAAAGAAAAAGATCGTCTTTCCTTAAATCTTTTGCAGCAACAGGTAAACCCTCATTTTCTCTACAATACACTAGACAACATCTGTGCACTTGCAGAATTAGATGAGAAGGAAACCTTGATGAATCTTGTAATGAATCTTTCTACTTTTTATCGAACTAGCCTATGTAACGGAGAATTTCTCATTACATTGAAAGAAGAACTCACGCTTACTGAAGCATATTTACATATTATGGAAGTTCGTTATTACCATAAATTCACTTATGAAATCGACTGTCCAAAAGCATTATATAGCTGCACTTGTATTAAACTCCTCTTGCAACCTTTAATTGAAAACAGTATTTATCATGGGATCAAGGGGATTTCCTACCCGGGAGTAATAAAAATCAAAGTATTTACAAATCATGATCAGCTTATGATTGTTGTATCTGATAATGGAAGAGGGTTTGCTGAAAGTGATATTCATAAATTTAAAAGTGATAAACATCATTTTGGAATTTGGAGTATCGATCAGAGAATTCAACTTTATTTTGGAAAACAATATGGACTTGTCATTGAACACGGAGCTCCTAGCGGATGCACTGTAACCATATCTTTACCACTTCGAAAGGGATTTGAAAATGAACTATAATGTTTTAATAGCCGATGACGAGTATTTCATTCGTCAACGTTTAAAAAAGATAATTTTATGGGAAGAATGGAATCTCCATTTTTCTTGTGAAGCAGAAAATGGAAAAGAAGTCTTAGATCTTTTAGAAACGAAAAACATTGATATTGTGTTTTTAGATATTGAAATGCCAATTTTATCTGGTTTGGAAACTGCATCTTACATCAAAGAGCATTATCCTAAAATTAAGGTGATTATTTTGTCCGGATATAATCATTTTGAATATATGAGAGCCGCTATTCGAGCCTGTACCTTTGATTATCTGCTCAAACCAATTAAGCAAGAAGACTTAAAGCAAGTTTTATCAGAATGTGTTCAATCCATAAAAAAGGAATCCGAACTCCAAGTTAAACTTGATCTAAAGCTACACTATGACCGGTGTATTTCACTTATGAAAGTTCGAAAAAAACTCATGTCTTACTCTGATTTAATTCGAGAATATGAAGAACTTGCTCCATATAAATATTCGCTTTTTATCGGATTTTATACGCAGTCAACCTCAAATTTATCTGTACTTGCACTAAAAGATCTGCTTAGTTGTTTAGGAATGAGTTGCGAGTTTATTCAAGAATCGGAACACATTTATATGCTCCAATGCTTTCTTCTGACAAAGGAACCAATTGCAACTTTAGGCAGTCATTTGATACAATTTCTAGAGGATATGTCCGATTATATTTTCATTTCATTAAACAATATTTTTGAAATTGAAAAAGATTGGAATCCTTTTTATGAAAACGCCCTAAAGGGACTGGGGCAAAGATTTTTCTCTACCTCTACCCTTACAGTAGAACACACATTATCAAGTATCTCTAAATTCAGCAGACCTTTAACCTCTGTACGGGAAAATTTAATTCATTTAATCCAGACTCAAAATAAACAGCAGATTGCAGATTACATACACGATTGGTTTCAGAAAATTTCGGATCAAAAAAATCCTTTATTTTTGCAATACTTTATTCATGAAGTGCTTCTTTCTTTTCATTTGCATTACGATGTTCCAAAAAATTTACACGAATCTATTACTGATTTTTGTAATAGTATCATAGAAGAAGAACATACCCTTACTTCTCTTGAGACTTTATTAATTTCTTATTCTGAACAGTGTTTTGATCAATACGAAGTACTCCCATCCGATTTAATTCTTGCCCAAAAAACAGCACATTATATTGATGACAATTATACACTACCGAATCTAAGTGTTGCCAGTATATCCGAAGCCTTAAATTTCAATCCTTCTTACCTTGGAACTGTTTTTAAAAATGTACATCAAATTTCTATTTTACAGTACATCACGCAGATTCGTATGGAGCATGCCACAAAACTTTTGCAATCTCATTCTTATCTTGTGTCCGAAGTTGCCAATTTAGTTGGATTTTCTGATGTCTATTATTTTAGCAAACGATTTAAAAAGATTTATGGACTCTCCCCAAAAGAATATGCTCAAAAATCTTTCTCATAAAAAATTCCGCAAGCTGCAAATCGCGGCTTGCGGAATCTATATTACAATTCAAAAATCAAATCTCCATAAGATGGCATCGGCCATGCTTCTTTATCCACAATCATCTCCAATGCATCCACTGGTTCTCTCAGACTTTGCATCGCAGAACCAACTTCATAATAGTAGTAATTCGCTTGCTCTCCTACCTGTTTGATTTGAGATGCTTTTTCTGTTACTTGAATTAAGTGTTCTAACGCAGATTTTGCATTTTTCAAAAGAGTAGAGACATCTACAAGTACTTGCATCTGCACAGTAGCATCCACTCCAGCTTTTGTAACAGCATTTACTGTGTCTGCCAATGTCTTCGTATATTTTATAACTGCTGGAATCACTTGCTTACTTGCCATATCGATCATTGTACGTGCTTCAATATTAATTGCCTTTGCATAGGTATCATATTGAATCTCAGCTCTTGATTCTAACTCCGCTTTTGTATATACATTAAACTTCTCAAATAACGCTACCGCTTTTTCTGATGTCATTGCCGGAATTGCTTCTACCATAGATTTAAGGTTTGGAAGGCCTCGTCTTTTTGCCTCTTGTACCCATTCTTCCGAATAACCATCCCCATTAAAGATAACTTTTTGATTTTCCGTCGCATATTCCTTAATCAAATCATGAACAGCCAAATCAAAATCATCCGCTTGCTCTAGCACCTCACAAGCTTCCGAAAATGCTTCGGCAACAATTGTGTTTAAAACAACATTTGGACCGGCTACAGAGTCTCTAGAACCAACCATACGGAATTCAAACTTGTTTCCAGTAAAAGCAAATGGAGAAGTACGATTTCTATCTGTTGCATCTTTTGCAAGATCTGGAAGTGTCTTTACACCTGTCATAAGTTTTCCACCATTTAAGCTATGGGTTGCCTCTCCAGTACTTACAAGTTGTTCGATCACATCTTCCAACTGATCTCCTAAAAATACAGATACGATTGCAGGAGGTGCCTCGTTTGCGCCAAGACGATGATCATTTCCTGGATCTGCTGCAGATTCTCTTAATAAATCCGCATGTCTATTTACCGCTTTTAAAATACACGTCAAGATTAATAAGAACTGTGTATTTTCATGAGGTGTTTTTCCTGGCTCTAACATGTTAATTCCATCATCTGTAATTAAAGACCAGTTATTGTGTTTACCCGAACCATTCACTCCCGCAAATGGTTTTTCGTGCAACAAACATTTCATGCCATGCTGACTTGCAACTCGCTTTAATGTTTGCATGATCAGTTGATTGTGATCTACCGCTATGTTAGCTGGTGCATAAATTGGTGCCAATTCATGCTGCGCTGGTGCAGTTTCATTATGTTGTGTCTTTGCAGTAACTCCTACTTTCCAAAGCTCTTCATTCACATCCTTCATGAAACCTGCAACTCTTTGACGAATAGTACCAAAGTAATGATCATCCAATTCCTGTCCTTTCGGAGGCATTGCTCCAAACAATGTTCTTCCTGTATAAATCAAATCTTTTCGTTGTTGGAACGTCTTTGCATCAACTAAAAAATATTCTTGTTCTGGTCCTACAGATGGGGTTACTTTTTTAGAAGTCGTATTTCCAAATAAGCGCAGTAATCGAAGTGACTGTGCTCCGACCGCTTCCATAGAGCGAAGCAGTGGTGTCTTTAAATCTAAAGCTTCTCCTTTATAGGAACAAAACGCTGTTGGAATACAAAGTGTTGCGCCTGCTGCATCTTTACGTACAAACGCCGGCGAAGTACAATCCCATGCTGTATACCCTCTTGCTTCAAAGGTTGCACGAAGCCCGCCAGAAGGGAAGGATGATGCATCTGGCTCTCCTTTAATCAGTTCTTTTCCAGAAAAACTCATCAATACCTTTCCACTTGGAAGAGGCGCAGAAATAAAAGAATCGTGCTTTTCTGCAGTTACTCCTGTCAAAGGTTGAAACCAGTGTGTATAATGAGTGGCACCTTTTTCGATTGCCCATTCTTTCATTTCATGAGCGATTACGTCTGCTGTTTCAAGATCGAGTTCTTTTCCTTCTTCGATGGTTTTTTTCAAATTATGATATACTTTTTTCGGCAGACGTTCTTGCATTACCGTGTCGTTAAAAACATTTTCTCCGAAAATCTCTGCAACATTCACCATTTCGCTGTTCATATTTTATCCCTTTCTTCTTGCCTGTGCATTTTGAGAACAAAATAAGGCATTTCAATTTCTTGAAACGCCTTATGTAGAATCATTCTATTCAGCTTTTCCAATTGAACCAAATAGTTCCATTTTTTCTTTTACAGTAGCAACAATTGCATCGAAACCTGGTTTTAAAAGTTTACGAGGGTCAAATCCTTTTCCTTCTAAATCTTTTCCTTCTTCGATGTATTTACGTGTTGCTGCTGCAAATGTAAGCTGACATTCTGTATTTACATTAATCTTTGCTACACCAAGATCAATTGCTTTTTTAATCATATCTTCTGGAATACCTGTACCACCATGAAGAACAAGTGGCATGTCTCCTGTACGTTTCTGAATCGCAGCTAATGTCTCAAAGCTTAAGCCTTCCCAGTTTTCTGGATATTTTCCGTGAATATTACCAATACCTGCTGCAAGAAAATCAATGCCAAGATCTGCGATCATTTTGCATTCTTCTGGATCTGCGCACTCTCCTCTTCCTACAACACCATCTTCTTCTCCACCAATAGAACCAACTTCTGCTTCTAATGACATTCCTTTTTCTTTTACAATGGCAACAAGCTCTTTTGTCTTCTCAACATTTTCTTCGATTGGATAATGAGATCCATCAAACATAATAGATGAGAATCCTGCTTCTACACATTTTAAACATCCTTCGTAGCTACCATGGTCAAGATGAAGTGCTACTGGTACTGTAATTCCCATTTCTTCTAGCATTCCTTCTACCATACCTACAACAGTTTTGTAACCTGTCATATATTTACCAGCGCCCTCAGACACACCTAAAATTACTGGTGAATTGCACTCTTGAGCTGCTGTTAAGATAGCTTTTGTCCACTCTAGGTTGTTGATATTAAACTGACCTACTGCATAGTGTCCTGCTTTTGCTTTCTGAAGCATTTCTTTTGCTGATACTAACATATTTTAATACCTCCAATTCTTGCGGGCAGTTTCCCCGCTTATACATTAGTTTAAAATCTTTATCCATTATATCCTAAACAAAAATAAAATACAACAACTATGCCTCATTTGTTCTCAACTATCTTATTAATATATTTAATTTTTCTTTATCATATTCTCCTTTGAACGACAAAAAACCATGAACCCAACTAAGATTCATGGTTTTTATAATGACTCCGAGGGGAATCGAACCCCTGATTCCAGCGTGAGAGGCTAGCGTCTTGACCGCTTGACCACGGAGCCATAATTATATTACTCTCACAAGCGATTTTTATTATACTATACCTTTCTTAAATATGCAAGTCTTTTTTTTATTTTATTCCTTGTTTATTCCTTGTATGCTGAAATTTTTTCAATTGTATCTGGTGAAACCATAATTTGAAGTGCTTGCTTATCGTTACAAATTTCTACCGTATCATGAATTCCTCCAAATTCTCCATCTAGTGTCCAAGAAATTTCATCTTCAGATTCAAATCGGATTTTTCCAGTTTTGAACGTATACATATATTTGGAATCAATCTGCTTAATCAAAATAGCCGCAAGGATTTCATTTAACTCTATTGGGTTTTTTGGTGTTTTAATTAGAGTCACTTCAAACTCTCCATCATCAAATACCACATTTTTTCCAATGATTCCCTTAAATCCTCCTACAGATTTGGAATTTGTCACCATACCAAACACAAAGTTATCTTCTAACGTATTTCCATCATATGTTACTTTAATATGATAGGAAGGAATATTAAAAATTCGCTTTGTTCCTTCTAGTACATACGCAAGATGTCCTAATATATTTTTTGCACTTTGTTTTGTTTCGTAAGATACATCTGTAAATAGCCCAAATGCTGCTATGTATACAAATCTTTCTTTATTAAATTTTCCAATATCACAAGAAAATGGAATACCATTAGCCGCAATGTCTGCTGCTTCTAACACATTTTTCGATATGTACAAACTATTGGCAAAATCATTTGTCGTACCTGCTGGAATATAGCCAATTGGAATCTGTTTCTCTCGCATGGCCATTCCTGATACTACCTCATCCAAAGTTCCATCTCCTCCACTACAGATCACACGATCATAATCATCTGTATAAGAAATAGTTTTCGCATAGGCATCGTGATATTTTTGTGTAGGATAAGTCGTCACTTCATATCCTGCCTTCACAAAAATATCAATCACATCTGATAGTTTTGGTTTAAGAATCCCGGTTCCTGCATTTGGATTATAAATAAATAATAATTTTTTCATTTGTTCGGTTCTCCTTACTGCACTTTAAAAGAAAAGAGACCATACCAACACAATGTACAGCCCCCAACATCACATAATCAGATTATAAAACAGCCCTTACAATTTTGCATTTGCAAAAAACATTTTAATTCCTTCTGCCGCTTTCTCTTCATCTTCACCATCTGTAACTACAGTAAACTCTTGTCCTTCTGTAAAATTCAGACTCATCATTCCCATAATACTCTTGGCATTGATTTTCTTTTCGCCAACATGAATATTAATTCTACAAGCATACTGACTTGCTTCTTGCACTAATAATGCAATTGGTCTTCCATCCATCCCTTTTTTCTGCATTACAACAACAGGTGTCTCGATCATAATAATCCTCCTTGCTCTGTTCTGACTTTATCAGCCATCTCACTTAACTTTCTCAAACGATGATTTACTCCCGATTTTCCAACCGGGGATGTCAATAGTTCCCCTAACTCCTTCAGCGTTGCCTCGGGATGCTTAAGCCGCGCAAGCGCAATTTCTTCCAACCCTTCTGGCAATTTACTGAACCCGATCGTATCTCGAAGATATGTAATATCTTCTAACTGCCTAACAGCAGCCGATACTGTCTTATTGATATTAGCAGTTTCACAATTAACTTTACGATTAACTGAATTACGCATTTCTTTTAGAATCCGCACATTTTCCAGTTCCATCAACGCTACATGCGCTCCCATAATATTCAAAACATCAACAATCTGTGCTCCTTCTTTTAAATAAACAACATAGGATCTTTTTCTTCTGACTGTCTTTGCATCCATAGAAAATCCGCAAATGATATTTTTTATCTGCGTAGCCATTTTCTCTGATGAGCATACAATTTCAAAATGGTAAGATTTACTTGGATCACTCATAGAACCAGCCGCCAGAAATGCACCTCTTAAAAACGCCCTCTTACAACAATTCTGCTGCAAAATAATGGAGTTAACAACTTGAACTTCTTCGAATTCCGAGTGCTGTTCTTGTATTAATTTTGTTGCCTGAAGGATGCGAATTGCATCTTCATGTTTTTTTACCACAACTACATAGGTAGCACTGTTTTTTAAGATGTTTCTACGAACAGACACATCAACATCTATATTAAATGTTTTTGTCAACAAAGTAAAGCACTTTCTTGCAACAGCTGGATTTTCAGAATGAATTCTAATCTTATAACAAGAACGACTGTCTATTGATATAAATCCACACATACTTAAAAGTGCAGTCAGTTCGGCAATTTGACAGTGTCGTGCTCGATTCCACTGTGTGGAAAGTTCTTCTTTTACCTCCAATGAAAATGACATAGAATGCTCCTTTTATTTTGCTTTCGTGATCGCATCTTTTCGAATATCTCTGTGTTCAATCCGTACACCATAGTTTTCTTTTATATTTAAAAACTCATACAATTCATTGGCCAATGTTACAGATCGATGTTTTCCTCCTGTACAGCCCACTGCAATCACCAACTGGTTTTTTCCTTCTAAAATATAATTTGGAATCAAAAACTCCATCATATCATGGAGTTTTTCAACAAATTCGCGTGTGCGATCGTTATCCATAACATAATCTCTCACAGGAGCGTCATTCCCTGTTTTTTCCTTTAACTCTTCTATATAATATGGGTTTGGAAGAAAACGTACGTCAAATACTAGGTCCGCATCTTGTGGAATTCCATATTTAAATCCAAAAGACATCACGGTGATATAAAGATTTTTAAAGGTTTTCCCTTGTACAAAAATTTTTGTTAACTCCCGTTTTAACTCTCTTGTAAGCATCTTACTTGTATCAAGTATATACTTTGCTTGTACTTTTAAGAACCGAATTGCCTCTCTTTCTTTTGCAATTCCAAGATCAATTCTTCCTTCTCCCCCAAGTGGATGCTGGCGTCTTGTTTCTTTGTAGCGTTTTACCAGTACATTGTCTTTAGCATCTAGAAACAAGATTTCATACTTAATCCCATGGGCTTTGATTTCTTCCAATTTTTTTTCAAGGTTTGTAAATGCTTGTCCACCTCGAACATCAATCCCAAGTGCAACGTTATTGATTTCGGAATCCTGTGCAGTAAGCATTTCTGCAAACTTGGACATCAGTGGAATTGGAAGATTGTCTACACAAAAATATCCCATATCTTCTAACATTTTAAGCGCTGTCGATTTTCCTGCCCCCGACATTCCCGTAACAATCACAAATCTCATGTTAAAATTCTCCTATCATCTTTACCTCTGGTTCTAATCGAACCCCTGATGTTTCTTCCACTTTATCTACTACCTGTTTAATCAGTTCTACAACCTCAGAGGCAGTTGCATCTTTGTTACTGATAACAAATCCACAGTGTTTTTCTGAAACTTGCGCACCTCCTACGCGAAATCCTCTAAGTCCAGCTTCATCAATTAGTTTTCCTGCAAAATTTCCCTCTGGACGTTTAAATGTACTACCTGCACTTGGAAAAGCCAATGGCTGTTTTGTTACCCGTTTATCTTTCAACTCATTCATGTATGCACGAATTTGGCTTTCTTCTCCTTTTTCTAATCGGATATCCGCTTCTAGTACCACATAATTCTTTTTCCCTATAATGCTTGTACGATACCCTAATTCTAATTCATCCACGCAAAGAGTTTTTATCTCACCTTCTCCTGTTAAAACAGTGGCACTTGCCAAAATGTGTTTCATTTCTCCACCATAGGCTCCCGCATTCATCATGACAGCACCACCAAGTGTTCCCGGAATTCCTGCTGCAAACTCGAATCCTGTAAGAGATGCTGCACATGCCTTTGCTCCAATTTTTGAAAGCAAAGCTCCTGCCTGGGCATAAACATGCGTCCCTTCGCATCTAATTTCACACATATTTTTGTACAGTGAAATAATGACTCCACGGAATCCTTTATCACCAACTAGCAGATTACTTCCGTTTCCTACAATATAGTATGGAATACTATGTTCTTTACATAGTTTTACAACATTGCAGACTTCTTCTACTTTTTCTGGTGTCACAAAATAATCTGCTGGGCCACCAATGCGGAAAGTTGTATGTTTACTCATCATTTCATTTATATAAATATTTTTTTTATCTAATATAAGAACTAATTCTTTCAATATATCCATATCGATTCTCCTATCTATATCTATTATCTCCAATCATACAACATCCTATCATCAAATTCAACCTTCTCCCCATAACTGTTTGACCCATTTCCTTCCACTTACAAATCTCCTCTCCAATAATTGTAGTTCTAATTTGTCAAGCACTCTTTTCTTACTATTATTGTGTCATTTTTAATATAATCTTCAATTTATTTTTATTTTATATCTTTGTTTTCTGTATATTTTGTTTTTTAATAAGAAAATTCATGAACAATAAAATGGCTGTCTCTTGCAAAATATAGCCAAATGATGTATAGTAATTAGGTCTAACAAAATTTTATTTTAAAGGAGTGAACAAATCATTGGACTCGAGTGACGCCATACAAATTATTATATTAATCATTCTATTGGCACTTTCCGGATTCTTTTCATCTGCAGAAACGGCACTTACAACTGTCAATAAAATCCGGATGCGTTCTCTTGCAGAGGACGGAAACAAACGTGCACAGCTCGTGCTTGATGTAACAGAACATCATTCACACAAGATGCTTAGTGCAATATTAATCGGTAACAACATTGTTAATATTTCTGCTTCATCATTAGCAGCAACTCTGGCATATGGCTTTGGTGGCTATATGGTCAGTATTGTTACAGCTCTTTTAACAATCCTTATTCTTGTATTCGGGGAGATCACACCAAAAAGTGTAGCCACACTTAATGCTGAAAAGCTTTCCCTCTCCTATATAAGGATCATCCGATTCTTCATGATCATTATGACACCTTTTATTTTTGTCATAAACTTGATCTCTAGATCTCTTCTTTTCTTATTGCGCATTGACCCTAATGCCAAAAGTGATGCTATGACAGAAGATGAACTTCGTACAATCGTGGATGTCAGTCATGAAGACGGAGTCATAGAATCTGAAGAAAAAGAGATGATCTATAACGTGTTTGATCTTGGAGATGCGCGTGCAAAAGATGTAATGGTACCGCGTGTAAATGTAACATTTGCTGATGTGAACAGTTCTTATAATGAATTAATTGATTTATTTAAAAGAGATAAGTTTACAAGACTTCCTGTTTACGAAGGTACAACTGACAATGTAATTGGTACAATTAATATGAAAGACCTTCTTCTCTTTGAAAACAAGGAACATTTTTGCATAAAAGATATTCTCCGTGAAGCTTATTTTACTTATGAATACAAAAATATTTCCGAACTTCTTGTAGAAATGCGAGATACTTCCTTTAATATCGCCATCGTACTTGATGAATACGGAGAGACAGCAGGACTTATCACTTTAGAGGATATTCTCGAAGAAATCGTTGGTGAAATTCACGATGAATATGATGAAAACGAAGAAGAATGTTTGAAAAAGTTAAAACCTAACGAATATGTTATCGAAGGTTCTATGAGCCTTGACGATGTAAATGATCGTTTGGGTACAGAACTTGAATCTGAAGACTATGATTCTCTAGGAGGATTTATTATTGAACATCTTGATCGTCTTCCAGAAGTAGGCGATGAAGTTATTGTAGAATCTGGCATTAAGCTGATTGTTGAATCTCTTGACAAAAATAGAGTGGAAAATGTACACGTCTACCTCCCAGAAGTTCTTCTAACAAAAAATGATAAGCCGCATACAGCGGATTCTTCTGATAATCATTCAGAGATAAAAAATTAAAAATTTAAAGATTATCCTAAGTCAAAGCACTTTAGAACCTATTTTTCTAAAGTGCTTTTGCTTTTTTTTAATTTCTGCATATAATATAGAAATGTTTTTGAAAGGACACCTTTCCTATGCCATATTCTATCATGCTCGATGCAGGACATGGAGGTCGCGATCCCGGTGCAATTTACAATGGTCGTCAGGAAAAAGATGATACATTACGTCTTGTACTCGCTATCGGTGACATCTTACAAAACTCTGATATAAATGTAGAATACACAAGAACAACAGATGTCTATGAATCCCCTTATCAAAAAGCTCTGGAAGCAAATACTGCTGGAGTAGACTTTTTCCTTTCCATACATCGTAATTCCTATGAAACAGATAATCTTGTTTCCGGTGTAGAGTCACTTGTTTACAATCTCTCTGGAATAAAGCTTCAAATTGCTGAGGAAATCAATCAAGTACTAGAAGGAATTGGTTTCGTAAACCTTGGTGTAAAAGCACGCCCAAATCTTGTCGTTTTACGAAAAACAAAAATGCCTGCTGTTCTTGTGGAGGTTGGTTTTATAAACTCCGACACAGACAATTTATTATTTGATGAAAATTTTAATGATATCGCACAGGGAATTGCTTCTGCTCTTCTCGATGTGCTCGAAACTGATAATATAATCCCTGTTCCTGGTTATTCTGTACAGGTTGGCTCTTACAAAAATCCTGTTTATGCAAAACAATTTCTAGATGAATTGCTTAGCCGTGGTTTTCCTGCCAAACTTATACAGTCTGACGGATATTTTCGAGTTTATGTTGGAAGTTACAATACTTTAGATGACGCTGCTGCTATGGAGCAAAAATTAAAACTTGCAGGATATCCAACCTTGATTATTCATCAATGAAAAAATCGCTCAGATCAATGATCTGGGCGATTTTTATTCTTAAACGGTCAGATTTTCAGCTTTTAATACGTCTACCACTTTATTTGCATATTCTTCGCAAATCTCATCGCTAGAAGCTTCGATCATAACACGAATCACTGGTTCTGTACCGCTTTCTCTTACAAGAATTCTTCCATCACTTCCAAGTGCCTCTGTAACTTCCTGTACCGCTTTTTGTACTGCTGGATTTTCTCTTGCAGTTTTCTTGTCAACTACACGTACATTTTTTAAAGTCTGTGGGAAAATCTTTACTTCTTCGCAAAGCTTTGACAGACTCTGTTTTGTCTCCATAATAGCTTCCATAACCATAAGAGAAGTTAAGATTCCATCTCCAGTTGTCGCATATTTACTAAATATAATATGTCCAGACTGCTCTCCTCCTAGTCCATATCCATTTGTCATCATATTTTCTGCAACGTATTTATCTCCAACAGCTGTCTGTTCATACTTCATTCCAATCTTATCGCAAGCTTTGTAAAGACCAAGATTTGACATTACAGTTGTTACAATTGTATTATCTTTTAATCTTCCACGTTCCATAAGATACTTTCCACATACATACAAGATCAAATCTCCATCCACCACGTTTCCTTGCTCATCTACTGCAATACATCGATCCGCATCACCATCGTATGCAAACCCAACATCCAATCCTTTTTCAAGAACATATTTTTGAAGTACTTCGATATGTGTAGAACCACAATTAGTATTAATGTTTGTACCGTCTGGATCATTATTGATAACATATGTCTTAGCTCCCAAGGCATCAAATACGCTTTTTGCAATTGTAGAAGAGCTACCATTTGCACAGTCAAGCCCAATTCTCTTGTCTTTAAATGAGCGTGTTGCAAGTGAGATCAAATGTCCAATATAGCGATTTCTTCCAGCTGCATAATCAACAGTACGACCGATCTTTTCCTTCTGTGCCAATGGGATTTCTTCTGTCTCTCCATCGATATATGCCTCAATCAATTCTTCCACATCTGCACTTAATTTACGACCCTGTCCATTGAGAACTTTGATTCCATTGTCGTAGAATGGATTGTGACTTGCTGAAATCATGATTCCACAATCAAACTCTTCTGTTCTTACTACGTAAGATACACTCGGTGTTGTTGTAACATGCAAAAGATAAGCATCTGCACCAGAAGCTGTCAATCCTGCAGCAAGGGCATATTCAAACATATAACTACTTCTTCTCGTATCTTTTCCAATGGCTACTTTTGCTTTATGGTCTTTTCCAAAATACCATCCTAAATAACGCCCTACTTTAAATGCATGCTCTACTGTAAGAACAACATTTGCTTCTCCGCGGAATCCATCTGTTCCAAAATATTTTCCCATAATTCATCCATCCTTTTATTATTTCTATTACTATCATGTTATATATTTCTCTAAAAAATACTCCTCTATTATATTATTATTTTTTTTCTGTTACAAGCATTTTTATCGTTTTTTTATATTATTGAAATATTTTCGTAACTTTTCATTAACAGCTCTGTACATTCCTCTCTTCTTCATGTAAAATAAGAAAGAATTATTTTATTTGGAGGGAATTATGATCAAACTTATCGCGAGTGATTTAGATGGTACTTTGCTGCAAGACCATGCGCAAGAACTTTCTGCACACACTTTATCTTTAATACAACAAATTTCAGAAAAAGGCATTCACTTTATTGCCGCAAGTGGAAGACAATATGATAATTTAACTCAAGTTTTTAAATCCGTTCATGACGATATCTCTTATATTGCAGAAAACGGTTCCATTTGTGTACATCAAGGAAATGTAATCTCACGCACAACCATTGATTCGGAGCTTTGTAAAAAAATTATCAACGAAATCAAAAGGGACAATCGTTTTGAAATCGTTGTTTCCCAACAACACTCTTGCTTCATCGAAGATCGAAATCCTGATTATGTTCATCTTATAACAGATGGGATGAAAAATACAACAACTGTTGTTAACGATATTCGTACTGTTTCAGGCCCAATTCTTAAAATTGCGATCTGCAATATGACAGAACCTGATGAGGATTTTTTGGACTATCTTCACACATTGCGTGATCTTTTCAAAGATCAAATAAAAATCGTTACTTCTGGAAATATTTGGATTGATTTTATTGCACCTGGTTCTAATAAAGGAACTGCACTTTCTACATTTATGGATCTTTTCCATGTAACACCTGATGAATGTATGGTATTCGGTGATCAATACAATGATCTTGAAATGCTTCAATCTGCAAAACATAGCTATGCTATGAAAACTTGTGCTCCAGGTGTTGAAAAATATGCCGCTTATCAAACAGAACGTGTCGAAGATATTTTAGAAAAACTTTTAGAAAATCTTTAAAATTATAATGGAGTGTATCGAATTGATACACTCCATTAAACGATTCTATCAAAGATTATTTTTCTTCATCTCAAAGATCTTTTTCAAAGACACATCATAAGGTGGCCTTGCAATACCATATTCTGTAACAATGGCTGTAATAAGTTCATGATCCGTCACATCAAAACATGGATTAAAAACCTTTACTCCTTTTGGAGCCATTCGTTTTTCATACCACATTTCTGTAATTTCTTCTCCTGAACGTTCTTCAATTGGAATTTCACACCCTGATGCAAGAGACATATCAATTGTAGATGTTGGAGCGCATACATAAAATGGAACATTATAGTGCTTCGCTACAGCCGCAACTACAGATGTACCAATTTTATTTGCTGTGTCTCCATTTGACGCAACACGATCACATCCAACAAAAACAGCTTGAATCAGTCCCTTTTTCATTACCATTCCTGACATATTATCGCAGATTAAAGTCACATCCAACCCCGCGGTATCTAGTTCAAACGCAGTAAGTCTGGCACCTTGTAATAGTGGTCTTGTCTCATCTACATAAATATGAAATCCATAGCCTTGCTCTTGCCCTATATACATCGGTGCTGTAGCGGTCCCATATTTTACAGCTGCAAGTCGCCCTGCATTGCAATGTGTCAAAAGTCCGTCCCCTTTTTTCACAAGCGTGAGTCCATATTCCCCTAGTTTTCGACATACTTTAATATCTTCTTCTCGAATTTTTAATGCCTCTTCATGAAGCAGTTCTTTCACTTCTAAAACAGTATGAGCATGATTCTCTTTTACAACATTTTCCATACGATCCAACGCCCAAAATAAATTCACAGCCGTAGGGCGTGATGTAGATAGATATTGTTTTAATTCTTGGAATTTTTCCGCAAAAACATCCATATTATCTGTAGGCTCATCTTTGACTAGAACGTAAATACCAATCGCTGCTGCGACTCCAATCGCAGGCGCTCCACGAACTTTCAGAAGATAGATTGCATCCCAAATCTCTTTTGCTGTTGTCAAATATAACATCTCTATTTTGTTAGGGAGTTTTGTCTGATCCACAATTGCAAGTGCACCTTTTTCTTCCTCTAAATATACTGTCTCAAATTCAGTGATTTTATTCATTATTGATCCTTCTTTTCAATCTCCATGATCATATTGACACGTCTTTCATGACGTCCACCTTCAAACTCTGTATTTAGCCATGTTTCTACAATTAATTTTGCAAGTTCTGCTCCAACTACTCTTGCACCAAATGCAAGAATATTACAGTTGTTATGCTGTCTTGCCATTTTTGCGGTATATGGTTCGCTACAAACTGCAGCACGAACCCCTTTTACCTTATTGGCTGCAAGTGAAATGCCAAGTCCTGTTCCACAAATAAGAATTCCTTGCTCCACTTCTCCTGATACTACTGCGCGTCCAACTTTTTCACCGTATACAGGATAATCGCAACTATCTGTTGTATATGTTCCATAGTCTACAACTTCATGTCCTTTTTCTTTTAAAAATTCAATAATTTCTGCTTTTAATTCCAATGCTGAATGATCATTTCCAATTCCAATTTTCATTTTATACATTCCTTTCTAGAAGTAATTCTTTCTTTTCTAGATAAGTGTATCATATAATATATCTTTCCACAAGACTTCTGGTTTTCTCATAATAAAGTAGCAATTTCATGCGGATCTAAGTTTTTATATTTTTCCATGCTTGCTGTATTTTATAAATAAAAAGAGGTTGTCGTACTAATCACTTAGTACGACAACCTCTTCTATATTAATCTTATCTTAGATCAAAGTTAGATTACTCGATAATCTTAGCAACCTTACCTGAACCTACTGTACGTCCACCTTCACGGATAGCGAATCCAAGACCCTCTTCCATAGCTACTGGGTGGATAAGTTCAACTGTCATTTCAACGTGGTCACCAGGCATGCACATTTCTGTTCCTGCTGGAAGTTCGCAAACACCTGTAACGTCTGTTGTTCTGAAGTAGAACTGTGGTCTATAGTTGTTGAAGAATGGTGTATGACGTCCACCTTCATCTTTTGTTAAAACGTAAACCTGAGCTGTAAATTTCTTGTGGCATGTTACTGAGCCTGGTTTAATAAGAACCTGTCCTCTTTCGATTTCAGTTCTCTGAACACCACGAAGAAGAGCACCGATGTTGTCACCAGCCTGAGCTTCGTCAAGAAGTTTACGGAACATTTCGATTCCTGTTACAACAGTCTTTCTTGATTCTTCATGAATACCAATGATTTCAACTTCATCAGATACATGAAGAACACCACGTTCAACTCTACCTGTAGCAACTGTACCACGTCCTGTGATAGAGAAAACGTCTTCGATTGGCATAAGGAATGGTTTGTCTGTTTCACGCTGTGGATCTGGGATCCATTCGTCAACAGCATCCATAAGTTCCATGATCTTATCTCCCCATTCTCCGTTTGGATCTTCGATAGCTTTAAGAGCTGATCCCTGGATGATTGGAGTATCATCTCCTGGGAATTCGTATTCGTTAAGAAGTTCACGAATTTCCATTTCTACTAATTCAAGAAGTTCTTCATCGTCTACCATGTCACATTTGTTCATGAATACAACGATTTTTGGAACACCTACCTGACGAGAAAGAAGGATGTGCTCTTTAGTCTGAGCCATAACTCCGTCAGTAGCAGCAACAACAAGGATAGCACCGTCCATCTGAGCAGCACCTGTGATCATGTTCTTTACATAGTCAGCATGTCCTGGGCAGTCAACGTGAGCGTAGTGACGTTTTTCTGTCTCGTACTCAACGTGAGATGTAGAAATTGTGATTCCACGTTCTCTTTCTTCTGGAGCCTTGTCAATGTTTTCGAAATCAACTGCTGCGTTTCCTGCAACTCTTACAGAAAGTGTTTTTGTGATAGCAGCTGTTAATGTTGTTTTACCATGGTCAACGTGTCCAATAGTACCAATATTAGCATGTGGTTTTGTTCTTTCAAATTTAGCTTTTGCCATTTTGAATAATCCTCCTTAATAAAAATATCTAACCTGAGATCAGGTATTTTCGCTTTAATCGGCTAACTTAGATTATATTTCATAATCATAGCTTTTTCAAGCCTTTTTCATGAATTAATCGTTTTTGCTTGATAATACTTTTTCCTGTACAGACTTTGGTACTGGTTCATAGCTCTCAAAGAACATTGAATAGTTTCCACGTCCCTGTGTTTTAGAACGTAAGTCTGTTGCGTATCCGAACATTTCAGACAATGGAACGTACGCACGTACGATCTTTCCACCACCTAAATCATCCATTCCTTCGATACGACCACGGCGAGAGTTGATATCACCGATAACATCTCCCATGTATTGTTCAGGCATTGTAACTTCTACCTTCATGATTGGTTCAAGAAGTACTGGTGAAGCTTTCTTCATCGCATCCTTGAATGCAAGAGAACCTGCAATATGGAATGCCATTTCACTTGAATCGACTTCATGGTAAGATCCGTCATATACGTTAGCATATACACCAACAACTGGGAATCCTCCAAGAATACCAGACTTCATAGCCTCTTCGATACCTTCGCCTACAGCTGGAATGTATTCTTTTGGAATAGCTCCACCAACTACAGTAGATTCGAATTTGTATGTCTCTTCTCCATTGACATCCATAGGCTCAAATTTAACTTTACAGTGTCCGTATTGTCCACGTCCACCTGACTGTTTTGCATACTTGCTGTCAACTTCAACAGCTTTTGTAAAGGATTCTTTGTAAGCAACCTGAGGTGCACCTACGTTTGCCTCTACTTTAAACTCACGTAAAAGTCTGTCAACGATGATTTCAAGGTGAAGCTCACCCATACCAGCGATGATTGTCTGACCTGTATCGTGATCTGTATGAGCACGGAATGTTGGATCTTCTTCTGCAAGTTTTGCTAAAGATTCACCAAGTTTACCCTGAGAAGCCTTTGTCTTAGGCTCGATTGCAAGCTCGATAACTGGCTCTGGGAATTCCATTGACTCTAAGATAACTGGATGTTGCTCGTCACAGATTGTATCACCTGTTGTAGTGAATTTAAATCCGATTGCTGCGGCAATATCTCCAGCATATACTTTATCAAGTTCTGATCTCTTATTGGCATGCATCTGAAGGATACGTCCAACACGTTCTTTTTTACCTTTTGTAGCATTAAGCACGTAAGAACCAGAGTTCATAGATCCTGAATATACTCTAAAGTAAGCAAGTTTACCTACGAATGGGTCTGTCATAATCTTGAATGCAAGAGCAGCAAATGGAGCTTCATCAGAAGACTCTCTTACTACTTCATTTCCTTCGTCATCCACACCTTCGATTGGTGGAATGTCAAGTGGAGATGGCATATACTCAAGAACTGCGTCAAGTAATTTTTGTACACCTTTGTTTCTATATGCTGTACCACAGCAAACAGGAACTGCTGTACATTCGCAAGTACCTTTTCTTAAAGCAGCTTTTAAAGCTTCAATAGAAGGTTCTTCTCCTTCTAAATATTCCATCATAAGATCATCATCAAGTTCACAGATCTTTTCAACTAATTCTGTATGATAAAGTTCTGCGTCATCTTTCATATCTTCTGGAATATCTGTAATTGTGATATCGTCACCTTTTTCATCATTGTAGATGTATGCTTGCATTTCCATTAGGTCGATGATACCTTTAAATGAATCTTCTTTACCAATTGGTAACTGAAGACAAATTGCATTTTTACCAAGTCTTGTCTTAATCTGTTCTACTGCATTGTAGAAATCAGCACCTAAGATATCCATCTTATTGATGAAAGCCATTCTTGGTACGTTGTAAGTGTCAGCCTGACGCCATACATTCTCTGACTGTGGTTCTACACCACCTTTTGCACAGAAAACACCAATAGCACCATCAAGTACACGAAGTGAACGCTCAACTTCTACTGTGAAGTCAACGTGTCCAGGAGTATCAATAATATTGATACGGTGTTCCTTGGCACCTGGTTTTACTTTTGTTTTTTCCTGTAGTGTCCAGTGACATGTTGTAGCGGCTGAAGTAATAGTGATACCTCTTTCAGCTTCCTGCTCCATCCAGTCCATAGTAGCAGTACCTTCGTGTGTATCACCAATTTTATAGTTTACACCAGTATAATAGAGGATACGCTCTGTCAGTGTTGTTTTACCAGCATCGATATGAGCCATGATACCAATATTTCTGGTTCTCTCTAATGGATATTCTCTTCCTGCCAAGATTTTGTCCTCCTAATTAAAAACGGTAGTGAGCAAATGCTTTATTTGCTTCTGCCATCTTGTGCATATCTTCTTTCTTCTTCACTGATGCTCCAGTGTTGTTAGCTGCATCCAGGATTTCATTTGCAAGTCTTTCTTCCATTGTTTTTTCTCCTCTTTTACGAGAATACAATGTGATCCAGCGAAGTGCTAGAGCCTGTCTTCTGTCTGCTCTTACTTCGATTGGTACCTGATAAGTAGCTCCACCAATACGTCTTGCTTTAACTTCAAGTAATGGCATGATATTGTTCATAGCCTCTTCGAACACTTCGATTGCTGGTTTCTCAGCTTTTGCTTCAACTCTTTCAAATGCTCCGTATACAATCTTTTGTGCAACACCTTTCTTACCATCTAACATAATGTTGTTGATAAGTTTGGTTACAACTTTATTGTTGTATATTGGATCCGCTAATACATCTCTTTTCTGAGTATGTCCTTTACGTGGCACGGTCCTTCCCTCCTTAATCATTATTTCCGGTCTTTGCCGGGATTAATTCATCGGTACTCACATGTGTCTTTCTATGGAAATCGCGTTTTTCGCGGTTCATGTGCTCGTGGCCGCGGGACTAAAAGTATCTTAAATCCGCAACCTACGATAATCATAGTTCTGTTTGTGATACGATTTAACTGTTTAGTTACTTAATTTTACTAAGTTTACGACAAACCTAAGCTGCTAAATTATTTTTTAGCGTCTTTTGGTCTCTTAGCGCCGTATTTAGAACGAGCCTGTCTTCTCTTAGCAACACCTGCTGTATCAAGTGTACCACGAACGATGTGATATCTTGTACCAGGTAAGTCTTTAACTCTTCCTCCACGGATCAAAACAACGCTATGCTCCTGAAGGTTGTGTCCTTCACCTGGAATGTAGCTTGTTACTTCGATTCCGTTAGAAAGACGAACTCTGGCGATTTTTCTTAAAGCAGAGTTAGGTTTCTTTGGTGTAGCAGTCTTAACAGCTGTACAAACACCTCTCTTCTGTGGTGCAGATACATTAGTAGCACGTTTCTTAAGAGAGTTGTATCCTTTCTGAAGTGCTGGTGCTGTAGACTTTCTTTCAGAAGTCTGACGACCTTTTCTAACTAACTGGTTAAATGTTGGCATTCTTTTCACCTCCTATGATATTCGTCTGTCGTTACTTCATGTAACGGCGGGTTGCAGATAATCGTGATTATCTTTGTCACATCCACAATAAAGTTTTACCTTTCTGTGCATGCTAAATTAGTGTATTACGTTTTTTGTGGAAAGTCAAGGGATTTTCTTGCTTTTTGTATGTTTTCATAAAAAAAGAAGGGAATGTACTTTTTTCCTTGTACATTCCGATTCTTTTCTATCATTTTTAGTATGCTTTTCCCCAGTAAACCATGTGTTTCGCTGGTTTTCCACAACAAACGCATACCTCTGATAACTGTTCTTCTTCCTCTGGAATACATCTAGATGTAACCCCACCAGTCGCGACTTTAATATTCGCTTCACATTCTGGATCTCCACACCACATTGCTTTTATAAATCCAGTTTTTGTTTCTGCTTTTTCTTTCATTTCTTCCATTGTAACTGCTGTTTCAATGTGAGCGTCCAAAAATGCTTTTGCACGATCAAACATATCTTTTTGAATCGTCTCAAGAATTTCAGAAAGTTTTGTTGTAATCTCATCCATAGACACTACAATCTTTTCTCTCGTGTCACGACGAACTACAACCACCTGATTGTTCTCGATATCTTTTGGACCAATTTCAATTCTTGTAGGAATTCCAAGCATCTCTTGCTCACTAAACTTCCACCCTGGACTCTTTTCAGAATCATCAATCTTCACTCTGTATCCAGCTTCTTTTAGTTTGTTCATAAGCTCTGTTGCTTTTTCAAGAACACCTTCTTTATGCTGTGCAATTGGAATCACTCGTGTCTGTACCGGTGCGATTCTTGGTGGCACAACAAGTCCACTGTCATCACCATGAACCATGATAATCGCGCCAATAATTCTTGTAGATAACCCCCATGATGTTTCGTATACACTATGAAGTTCATTGTTCTTATCTGAATATTTAATGTTAAACGCATCTGGGAATGCATTTCCAAAGAAATGACTTGTTGCAGATTGCAATGCCTTTCCATCATGCATCAGCGCTTCTACTGTATAAGTATCCTGTGCTCCCGCAAATTTTTCACTTGCCGTCTTACGTCCAGACACAAGCGGAATTGCCAAATCTTCTTGAATAAAATCTCGATATACATCACGCATAATTAAAGTTCTTTGCTCTGCTTCTTCAAATGTAGCATGAATTGTATGTCCTTCCTGCCACAAAAATTCTCTAGAACGTAAGAATGGTCTTGTAGTTTTTTCCCAACGAAGTACGGAACACCATTGATTCCATACTTTTGGAAGATCTCTATAAGACTGCACGGTTTTACTCCAAAGATCACAGAACAATGTTTCTGATGTTGGTCTAATACAAAATCTGTCTTGAAGTTCGTCAAGTCCACCTTTTGTTACCCATGCAACTTCTGGTGCAAAACCATCAATATGATCGGCTTCTTTTTGTAATAGATACTCAGGAATAAGAACTGGAAGGTATACATTCTCAACTCCTGTGTCTTTGAATCGTTTATCAAGATCCGCTTGAATATTTTCCCAAAGTGCGTATCCGTTTGGAAGATAGTTCAAACAGCCTTTTACTTCCGAATAATCGCACAATTTTGCTTCACGAACCACATCTGTATACCATTGTGCAAAATCTTCTTCTCTGGATGTGATTGCCTGTACTAATTTCTTTTCCTTAGCCATAATCTGTCTCCTTTGTGTCATATATTTCTTGTACTTCTACTATATCTGTTAGAAGAAAAGAAAACCGCCGAAGACTTTCTTCCCTCCTAAAAAGGGACCGAAATTCTCGGCGGTACCACCCTAATTAACTGTTCGTCACAGTTCACTCTTTAACCGTTAACGCCGGCTCTACGTTACACTTTCATGTAAAAGCTCCAGGGCTGGTTCGATACACTCCATTTAGGAACCTCTCAGCATGGCTTCCCTCTCTGTGAAATCTCTGTGCATTTACTATTCCCCTTCATCACTTGCAATATTTGTGATTCTAACTGAATTATACTTTTTTGTCAAGATTGTTTTCCCATCACCCTTGAATCTGAAGCAACTTAGTTTTTAATTCATTCTCCATTCGTTTCATTTCTTGCTCTGCTTCTTGGCGCTTCGTGCGTCCTTCTGCCTGGATCTGCATCACCTCATCCAATGTGGAAATTAATGTTTCATTTGTATGTTTCAACGTTTCCAAATCCACGACTCCTCGATTCGTTTCTTTCGCCGTCTCCACCGTTGCCAACTTTAATTTGTCTGCGTTTTTCTTTAGAAGTTCATTTGTCATATCTGTCACTTCTCGTTGGGCCTTTGCTGCCTGCTGAGAATGTTCCACACCGAGAGCTAAAACCATTTGACTTTTCCACAATGGAACTGTGTTTACCAACGTTGACTGAATTTTTTCCACCATTTGTGTATTGTTTCCTTGAATCAACCTAATTTGTGGAGCTGTTTGCATACAAATAGTACGCGTCAATTCAAGGTCATGAATTTTCTTTTCAAATCGATCGCACATTGCCGCCAAATCTCTTGCTTCCTGTGCATCTTCTGAAAGTCCTGTACGTTGCGCTTGATCCATTAAACTTTGTAATTGGGTTGTTCTTACTTCTTGGAGTTTTTTCTTTCCAGCCATCACATACATGGTAAGTTCTTTAAAATACGTTAGATTCACTTCATACATTTTATCTAGCAGTGCCACGTCCTTTAAAAGCTGCACTTGCTGCCCTTCTAACGCTTTGCAAATTTCATTTACATTACTTTCCGCTTTCGTATATTTTGATTTTAAAGCAGTTATTTTATTAACAGGTTTTTTTAAAAATCCTAAGAATCCTTTTTCTTCTTCCTCATCAAATTCTTTTAACTCTTTTACAACACCTGTCAGTAACTCTCCTACTTCACCTAAATCTTTCGTACGAACATTCTCTAGTGCTGATTCTGAAAAATCGGCCATTTTTTTCTGTGTTCCTGCTCCATACTGTAAGATCATAGAAGAATCTGTCAAATCTATTTTTTGTACAAATCCATCGACAATCTTTTGTTCTTCTTCTGTCAGAATGTTTTCCTCAAGAACTGGTTTTTCTATCTCTGGCTTTGCCACTACTTCTTGCTTCTCCTCTGGAAAAGGATCTAATGTTAGCGTAGGCGTTGTTGAAAAATCTTTAAACTCATCTGTCATCGTTCTTCCTCCTATTTAAAAATCGTTTTTCGTTAGTCCTTCTTGTGCAAGCATTGTATTTAGCACGGATATATCTGCTGAAACATCCCATGCTTTTTCTTGAAACAGACTATCCAATAATTTTGTGAATGCTTCATTTAATGTATCAATCGTACTTTCAATTTCTTTTTTGGAAGAGAGAATATTTTCCCCCTGAACAGACATGCAATCCAACTCGGCATAAGCTTCTAATAACTTTACTGTTGTCGGAAGGTAATAATCCATCAATCTACGTATGTCTGATACACATCCCGGATTTTGCTCTACACGCTCGAAAATCTGATTAACTAGATATTCTATTTTTGAAATCTTCGCCGAAATTTCTTTCCCTGGAATTCGATCGTTACATGCTTTAATTTTACTCACATACATGTCGCCTGCTTTAATGATGTCCTGTACCTGTGGATCAAGTTTCTCTCGTGCTTTTTGATTTTCCTCTTGACGCGCCTGTTCTTTAGCTTGTTCTTTCTTTTGTTGTTCTACCTGTCGCATCATGTTATGATACTGATTATACATCTCATGACTTGCAATAAAACAGGTTTGCTGTAGATCAATATGTCCTTGAAGAAACCACTTTTTCTCAATCATTTTATTTAAATCACTTAAAACGTACTTTGGCGATTTTTTTAGCCGTTTGGAAACCTCTCCTATTTCGAAATATTCTTTTGTTCCAAGTTCCTCTATGTAAACCTGAAATCTTTTTATTTTTTTCAAAAAATGGATTCCATATCCAAGTAAGATTGCCCCTGCAGTCAGCAACACTCCAAACAATGAAGCCAATAAAACTCCGCCAACGGCTACAAATCCTGATGTAAACACAGCTTCCAAAACCGACAATACAAATGGAAAAAATAATGTCCCAAGCACTATGGCACCTATAATTGTCATTACGATTGCTTGTACTTTTACCCCTTTAGTACGCTTAAACAGTAATGGCGGAATATTATAATCTTCTCTTTTATGGTAGCTTTGCTCTGAAAATTTACGAACTCCTTCTGCAGCCTGATTCACTGTATTTGTGATTGTCTGATTTAAACTATAAAAATTACGAGAATCTACCGCATTTTCTACTGTTCTTTTTATTTCTTCACCCAATCGATCTAAATCTTCGTACAACATTATTTTCACCTAATCTTTCCGTCATTGTTTCGCCACAATTTCTTTCTTCAGTATAATCTATCACAATACAAAAAGCAATGAAGCCTCCTTTATCTCATTAAGATGTATGCAAAAAATCCAGCATAAAACATCAGAAACATGGCTCCTTCTAATTTGGAAATTCCTTTCTTGCCTATTGCACATATATACACAAGAACACTTGCTACAATCAAAACCACTGTATCTTGAATTGCAAGACCAGTTACCGTAATTGGTGAAATCATAGCCGATGTTCCAAGAATCAAAAGTATATTAAAAATATTTGACCCTACAACATTTCCAACTGCAAGATCATTTTCTCCTTTTTTCGAAGCTACAACAGAAGTAACCAATTCTGGAAGTGATGTTCCAAGCGCAACAATCGTAAGCCCTATAAATGTCTGACTTAGCCCAAAGCTTCTAGCAATTGCAGAAGCACTATCTACAACAAACTCTCCACCAATAATAATACCTGCGACCCCTAGCAAAATATAAATAGCACTTTTCAACGGCGAAAGAATCTTATACTCTTCTTCCACTTCTTGTTGATCTATTTGTTTTTTTCTCGACTTAAGTGCATCTAAAACAGCTGCCACCACAAAACCAATGAATAATAGAAACAACACTGTTCCCTCTTTTCTAGAAAGAAAATAGGTTGCATCTTGATCCATAATTCGATTGATTTGAAATCCTACAAGACTTAAAAGAAGAACCGCTGTGATCCCAATTGAAAATGGAAATTCTCTTTTTAGTACAGACCATTTTACACTAATCGGATTTACCAACGCGCTCGCTCCAAGTACCACTAATAAATTAAAAATATTAGATCCTATTACATTACTAACTGCTAGTTCATTTTTCCCTTGCATGGCAGCTGTAATACTAACCGATGCTTCTGGAAGAGATGTTCCAAATGCTACTACCGTAAGTCCAATAACAATGGCTGGAACTTTTAAAATTTTTGCCACACTTGAGCTTCCATCCACAAAATAATCTGCACCTTTAATCAATAAAAAGAATCCTATTACTAAAACTAAATATGCTATCATACTTGACCTCACTTTTCTTTTATATGATAATCAGTGTAGTTAGATTTTGTACAAAAGTCAAGAATATAAAACAAAAGGAGTACAAATTATGAATCCTGATATAGTATATGAAGACGAATTTATTCTTGTCTGTCATAAACCTTCTGGCATTGCAACGCAGTCCGCCAAAATTGGTTCTCCAGATATGGTAAGTATTTTAAAAAATTATCTTTATAAAAAAAATAAAATAAAAAAAGAACCTTATCTTGCAGTAATCCACCGTTTAGATCAACCAGTAGAAGGACTTTTAGTTTTTTCAAAAAAGCCTGTTGCTACAAAAGCGCTTAATCAGCAACTAAATGCTTCTGAATTTCGTAAAGTATACCATGCTATTTTAACAGGAACTCTCCCTAAAAAAGAGGGGAGCCTTGTAGATTATCTTGTGAAAGATGGACGTACAAACACTTCAAAAGTATGTTCTTCCAACACTCCTGGTGCTAAAAAGTCTATTCTTTTCTACAAAGAACTCGATCCAATTATAATGGATGGTTCTTGTTATACATTAGCTGAGATCACTTTAGAAACTGGACGTCACCATCAAATTCGTGTACAACTCTCTCATGCTGGTTGTCCAATCCTAGGTGACCGTAAATATGGATCAAACAACTTCCTTTCTCCTGGTTTTCCTTTGCAACTTTTTGCTTGCAAATTATCATTCCGACACCCTATTACCGGAAAAGAATTACACTTTTCTTTAAATTTACCTTAAAAAAATGGCCACCCCAATCGGTGTGGCCAATATTTTTTTACTCTTCCATCTTTTCTGGTTCTTCTTCCAATGCCGTGTGATACCGATCCAGTATCATATTTTGAATATACTCTCTTGTACCAGTATTGATTGGATGTGCGATATCTCGATATTCTCCATCCATTGCCTTCTTACTTGGCATCGCGATAAACAATCCTTTTTCTCCTTCTATTACCTTAATGTCATGAACCACAAATTCCTCATCAATTGTAATAGATACGACTGCTTTTAATTTTCCCTCTTTTGCAACCTTTCTTACTCGTACGTCTGTAATTTGCATACCTCTAGTCTCCTTTCTCTGCCTGCATATTTTGCACTTATTATAATAAGTAAGTACCTTTGTTATAATGGATATCGTTCATTTCTTTCAACCACAATCTTGATTCCATTTTCCCCAACGTGCTTGGTATTCGCTCGTAATGTATCGTGACTTTCAACAATGCAATTTTCTATGTATGTATTATCACCAAGATAAACATCATTTAATATGACAGAATTCTTGATTACACAATTATTTCCTACAAAAACCTTTTTAAATACCACCGAATTCTCTACCGTTCCATTTATAATACTTCCACTACCTATAAGGCTATTCTTTACAACAGCTCCCGGATTATACTTTGCTGGTGGAAGATCACTTACTTTAGAATAAATGGCTGGAAGTTCTTTAAAGAAATATTTGCGCACTTCTGGTTTTAGAAAATCCATATTAGTTTTATAATAAGCATCCACTGTTGAAATATTACTCCAATAATTATTGATCTTATAACCATAGATCTTCTTTAGATTTTTATAGCGAATTAAAATATCTGTAACAAAATCATGTCTTTCTTCTTCTGCACAATGTTCCACCATATCAATCAATTGTCTTCTTCTAAGTACATATATTCCTGCGGAAACCACCTGTGATTTTGCTACCATTGGTTTTTCTTCAAACTCTAAAATCCTAGCAGACTCGTCCATACGTATTGTTCCAAAGCGAGTAGCATCTTCTTCTTCACCTAATTCTTTACAGACAACAGTAATATCTGCTTTTTTTGCAATGTGATACTCCAACACTTTATTGTAATCGAGCTTGTACACTGCGTCTCCAGAAGTAATAATCACATATGGTTCGTGACATTTTTTTAGAAAATCAAGATTCTGATAAATTGCATCTGCTGTTCCTCGATACCAACAATCATTGTCTGCTGTGATTGTCGGTGTAAATACATACATTCCCCCTTGCTTTCTTCCAAAATCCCACCATTTTGATGAATTGAGATGTTCATGCAAGGATCTTGCATTATACTGTGTCAATACAGCTACTTTTTGTATTCGTGAATTCGTCATATTGCTCAGTGCAAAATCAATTGCTCGATAACTTCCTGCAATTGGCATCGCTGCCACAGCTCGTCTGGCCGTTAGTTCTTTCATTTTTCTGTTATTGCCACCTGCAAGAATAATCCCTACTGCTCTCATACTCGTTCACCTACCTTTATTAATGTTTCTCCACTTTCTAAACGTCCATCCACATAATCGTCTCTAGTCGTTTCTCCACTGATTGCAGTGTTCTTCCCTATCGTCACACCAGATGGTATCATTGATTTTTCTCCAATTGTTGCCAATCCACCAGAATAAATGTTCGGCTTCTTTTTATTTGGAACTTCATCGCCTATTCCAATTGTAACACCATCACCAATAACGGTTCCTTCCGCAATAATTGCTTTGTCAATTACACAATTGTTACCCACAACTACATCTCGCATAAGGATAGAATCTTTTATCACACTGCCTGTTCCAACAGCAACTCCTCCACCTAATACTGAACTATGTACTTCACCACAAATTTCTGTTCCGTTTCCAATAATGCATTTATCAACAACAGCATCTGCTGCAATATATTGTGGTGGAAGATTGGAGCTATTTGTATAGATTTTCCAAAATTCTTCATAAAGATTGAACTCTGGAATAATATCGATCAGTTCCATATTCGCTTCCCAATAAGAGCTCAAAGTTCCAACATCTTTCCAATATCCATTATATTCGTATGCAAATAAACGTTTTCCATTCTCATGGCAATAAGGAATCACGTGTTTTCCAAAATCACAATTTGGTTGACAGGACAATCGAATCAGCGCATCTTTAAGAACTGGCCAGCTAAAAATATAAATACCCATAGAAGCTAGATTGCTGCTTGGTTGTTCTGGTTTCTCCTCGAATTTCTGAATCCGATCTTCATCGTCTGTGACTACAATTCCGAAACGACTTGCTTCTTCCATTGGAACTGGCATCGTCGCAATTGTAACATCTGCTTTATTCGCTTTATGAAAATCCAGCATGATTTGATAATCCATTTTGTAAATATGGTCTCCTGACAATATCAAAACATAATCAGGATTGTAAGTATCTATATAGTCCAAATTCTGATAGATTGCATTTGCTGTTCCCGTATACCATTCACTACTTGCACTCTTTTCATAAGGCGGAAGAATTGTAACTCCTCCGACATTTCGATCTAAGTCCCACGGAATTCCTATTCCGATATGTGTATTAAGTCTAAGTGGCTGATACTGTGTCAAAACACCTACTGTATCAACTCCAGAATTAATACAGTTACTCAAAGGAAAATCAATAATACGATATTTCCCTCCAAAAGCTACTGCTGGTTTTGCAACTTTCGACGTCAACACTCCTAACCGACTACCTTGTCCTCCTGCAAGTAACATCGCAATCATTTCTTTCTTAATCATGTCGTCACCTCACTCCTAGTTAATTAAAAATATTATAGCATAGTTTCCTATGTTGTGCACATTTTTTACAATTATTTCATGCAACTTTTGTACTTTTTGTTAATATTATACAAAAAGAATAACTTTTATTTTTTTCCATATATAGTATAATATAAAAAGGAACTTAAATTTATGACTGATTTCCAAAATAATATTTTAGGAAGGTATATTTTATGTATAAAATAGATTTTAATCAACCAATTCACATTCACTTTATTGGCATTGGCGGAATAAGCATGAGTGGGCTTGCCCAGATTCTTATAAATGAAGGTTTTACCATTTCTGGTTCTGATGCGAGGAGAACCCCCCTTACAGAACAGCTAGAAGCATCTGGCGCAAAGATTTTCTATGGGCAAAAGGCTTCAAATATTTCTGACTACATCGATTGTGTAATCTATACCGCTGCCATTAATAAAACCAACGAAGAATTAATGGAAGCTGTTGCGAAAAAAATTCCAATGCTTACCCGCGCTGAATTACTAGGGCAGATTATGAAAAATTATGACAATGCAATTGCCGTTTCTGGTACTCACGGAAAAACGACTACCACTTCTATGATTTCTCATGTATTACTTGAAGGGGAACTAGATCCAACCATTTCCGTAGGTGGAATCTTAAAAGCTATCGGTGGAAATATTCGTGTAGGAAACTCTGAAACATTCATTACTGAAGCTTGCGAATACACCAACAGCTTCTTATCTTTTTTCCCTAAAATCAGTGTAATTTTAAATATTGAAGAAGACCATCTTGATTTTTTCAAAGACATCGAAGATATTCGTCATTCGTTTCATCAATTTGCAGAACTTCTTCCAAAAGATGGTACTTTAATTATCAACTCAGATATTCAACATTACGAAGACATTTGTACGAACTTATCATGCAAAGTTATTACTTATGGTTCTTCTCCAAATGCTGATTATCATGCTCAAAATATTTCTTATAACGAAAAAGGATTGGTTTCTTTTGATTTGATAAAACACGGCACATTTATAGATCGCATTGTTCTTTCTGTAACAGGTGAACATAATGTTTCTAATGCACTTGCCTCTATTGCTGTTTCTGAGCTTTTAGATCTTCATATGGACACTATCAAAAGAGGGTTGTTGTCTTTCACTGGTACTGATCGCCGTTTTGAGTACAAAGGGGACTTCGATGGCGTTACTATTGTTGACGATTATGCGCATCATCCAACAGAAATCAAAGCGACTTTAAAAGCAGCAAAGCATTATCCTCACAGGAGTGTTTGGTGTGTATTTCAACCACATACTTATACACGAACCAAGGCCTTTTTTCATGAATTTGCAGAAGCACTTTCCCATGCAGATCATGTAGTCCTTGCGGATATTTTTGCTGCTCGTGAAACAGAAACACTTGGTATGACTTCTGAGGGGCTTGCGCAAGAAATCAAAAAATTAGGTACTGACTCCTACTATCTCCCTGATTTTTCATCTATTGAAGCCTTTTTAAAAGAGCACTGCAAGTCTGGAGATCTTCTAATCACTATGGGTGCTGGAGATGTAGTAAACATCGGAGAAGATCTTTTAAAATAAACTTGTTTTCTGTTTGAAATCCACTTTATTTAGAATTATGGAGAAGATTATGAATACCTTAAAAATTAGTAGTACTTTTCATACAGATGCTACTTTGATCACCAATGATTTCATAGATCACCATATGATTCAAGCCAATGGTGAATTCGTCAAAGTTTATCTGTTTCTTCTTAGGCATCAGAATGACGCTTCTTTTCACCTAACCGTCTCTAACATAGCTGATTGCTTAAACAATACAGAAAATGATATATTAAGAGCCTTCAGATACTGGGAATCTGAAGGACTTTTAACGCTTACTAAAGATTCTTCCAATATCATTCAGGCAATTGAATTAACTCCTTTTCATACAAAAACTGTTTCTGATAAACGTAAAGTTTCTTCTGTAAAAAATCCAGAATTTTCATCAGAAAAGTCTCTTGAAAAGAAACAGCCCCCTCATTCTGCAAATTCAAAAAAGGAACTTAAATCCGTTCTTTTTATTGCGGAACAATACTTAAATAAAACGTTAACTTTAACAGATATTGAATCTATTACGTATTTTTACGAACATCTTCATATGTCCGTTGATCTCATTGAATATTTAATTGAATCCTGTGTAGAAGCAGGACACAAAAGTATACACTATATCCAAAAAGTAGCATTATCTTGGGCTGAAAGCGGAATCACTACAAAGGAACAGGCTCGCAAGCAATCCTCTATTTACCATAAAAATTGCTATACTGTGTTAAAAGCCTTCGGAATTAAAAACAGAGGTCCTGCTCTTAGCGAACTTGCTTTTATTGAAAAGTGGACAGAAGAATGGGGATTTTCACTTGATATTATTGTAGAAGCATGTAACCGAACAATTACTGCTACTCATCAACCAAGTTTTGAATATACCGATACCATTTTATCAAAATGGCATGCAAAACAGGTCCATCATTTAAAGGATATTCAACCTTTAGATGCTGCTTATCAAAAACAAAAATCTATACCACCTGTTTCTGCAACTACCACTCCAAAAGTATCTACCAAAAATCATAATAACTTTAAACGTCGTTCCTACGACATGGATGCTTTGGAGAAGCAACTATTAAATCGTAATTAGAAAGGAGTCATCCGTGGGATTAAAAACAGCACAATATCAAGCAATCATGCGAGAATACGAAAAACAACAAATGAAAAATCACGACATCTTAAACTCCCATTATAAGAAGGTTTATGAAACCATTCCAGAATATCGTAGTTTAGATGAATCCATTTCCTCTTTGTCTGTAGAACATGGAAAGAGACTACTAGAAGGGGATAAAACTGCTGTAGACAATCTTAAAAACAAACTTGCATTTATTCGACAGCGTAAAGAAGAACTATTGACAGAAGCAGGATTCCCGTCTGATTATTTAGAACCAATCTACTTATGTAAAGATTGCCATGATACCGGTTATATCGAAAACGAAAAATGTCATTGTTTCAAACAAGCAATTATCGATTTACTTTATGAGCAATCCAACCTCAAGGGAATTTTAGAAGAAGAAAATTTTTCACACTTCTCCTTCGATTTCTATTCTTCAAATTTTGTTGATCCAAAATCTGGTCTTACTGCGAAAGAATCTGCAAAAAATGCCTACAATATTGCCAAGGAATTTGTAGCTGATTTTGATAAGAAATTCCAAAACTTATTTCTTTTAGGAGATGTTGGGGTTGGTAAAACTTTTCTTACAAACTGTATTGCAAAAGAATTGATCGATCAAGGTTTTTCTGTTTTGTATATGTCTGCTTCTGGTTTTTTTTCTGCCCTCGCAGACAAAGCATTTGGGAAAGATGATATTGATGCAGACAATATCTACGACTTAATTCACACTTGTGACCTTTTGATTATTGATGATCTTGGGACCGAATATACAAACACATTTGTTTCCTCTCAATTTTTTACTTGCATTAATGAACGTCTTTTAGCAAAACGTTCTACTATCATTTCTACAAATCTTTCCCTTGATTCCTTAGCCGATTTGTACACGGAACGATCTTTTTCCCGAATTACAAGTAACTATACTATGATTCGTTTATTTGGAGATGATATACGACTTGCAATGAAATTAAAAAAACGCTAGCATTTCATTGGAAAAACCAGTATAATAAATCAAGGTTATAGTAATAATGAATAATGAAATTTTAGGAGGATACAAATGTTGCATCGAACAGAAAGAACGTTAGAAAATATTCCTGTTGGTTCTTTAGGTCTTATTCCAATCTGGGGCAGTGAAGAACTCGGAACAAAAGTAAATGATTATCTTGTAAAGTGGCGTAAAGAAAGTGCACTAGAATACAAAGATGATATTGCTTTTGAAGGATATGAAAAAGATACTTATATTGTTAACACAAAAGTTCCAAGATTTGGTTCTGGAGAAGCAAAAGGTATTGTTGAAGAATCTGTCCGTGGAAAGGATCTCTATCTTCTTGTTGATGTTCTAAACTATAATAAGACGTACACTTTATCTGGACACACCAATCATATGTCTCCCGATGACCATTTCCAAAATCTAAAACGTATCATCGCAGCTGTAGGGGGAAAAGCACGCCGTATTAATGTAATTATGCCTTTCCTATATGAAAGTCGTCAGCACAAACGTAGTGGTCGTGAATCTTTAGACTGTGCACTTGCACTTCAAGAGCTGGTACGTATGGGAGTAGATAACATTCTTACTTTTGACGCGCATGATGCTCGTGTTCAAAATGCGATCCCTCTTAGTGGTTTCGAAACAGTTCCACCTGTTTATCAATTTGTAAAAGGTCTTTTACGTAATTATAAAGATCTTACCATTGATAGTGACCATATGATGATCATCAGTCCAGATGAAGGCGCAACGCACCGTGCAATTTATCTTGCAAATGTTCTTGGACTTGATATGGGTATGTTTTACAAACGCCGTGATTATACAAAGATTGTAGACGGACGCAACCCAATCGTTGCACACGAATTTTTAGGTAGCTCTGTTGAAGGAAAAGACGTTATTATTATTGACGATATGATTTCATCTGGAGATAGCATTTTAGATGTAGCTAGACAGTTGAAGAAACGGAAAGCAAATCGTATTTTTGCTGCTGCTACCTTTGGCCTATTTACAAATGGTATGGAAATCTTTGACCAAGCATATGAAGAAGGGCTGATTACTGGTATTCTTACAACTAATCTCATTTATCAGACTCCAAATCTTCTTTCAAAACCATACTATATCAACTGTGATATGAGTAAATATATTGCACTTTTGATTGATACTTTGAACCATGATGGTTCTATTAGTACATTGTTAAATCCAAACGAAAGAATTCAACATGTACTTCAGAAATACAAAAACGGAGAAGAAATTTAATTTCGCTATTAAAAAAAGCCCTTTTGGGGCTTTTTTTAATATATGTATTTCTCTATAAAATACCACCTATCTGAATAAAAAGTGGCGCAAATACAAGAGACACAATGGTCATTAGTTTAATTAAAATATTAATTGATGGTCCTGAAGTATCTTTAAATGGATCTCCAACCGTATCTCCAACAACAGAAGCTTTATGAGCTTCACTTCCTTTTCCACCATAAACTCCACCTTCGATATATTTTTTTGCATTATCCCAGGCTCCTCCTGCATTTGACATAAAAATCGCCATCAACACGCCTGTCACCAACGCACCAGCAAGAAGACCTCCCAAGGCTTCTGCTCCAAGGAGGATTCCTACGATTACTGGAACTACTACAGCCATAGCTCCAGGAATCAGCATTTCTCGTAAAGCTGCTTTTGTTGAAATAGAAACACAAGACTTATAATCTGGTTTTTGAGTTCCTTCCATAATCCCTGGATTCTCTCTAAATTGTCTTCTTACTTCCTCAATCATCTTATAGGCCGCTTTAGAAACCGAATCCATTGTAAGGGATGAAAATAAAAAGGTTAACATTCCCCCAAGAAATAATCCAATAATCACATGATAATCTAAAAGATTGATCGCTGTCATTTTTGCTGCTTCTGCATAGGAAACAAAAAGTGCTAGTGATGTAAGTGCTGCCGATCCGATTGCAAATCCTTTTCCCATTGCTGCTGTTGTATTTCCAACCGCATCTAATTTGTCTGTGATTTCACGAACCGATTCATCTAACCCAGACATCTCTGCAATTCCTCCTGCGTTGTCTGCTATTGGACCATAAGCATCTACTGCAACGGTAATTCCTGTTGTAGAAAGCATTCCCACAGCTGCAAGTGCAATACCATATAATCCACTCATTTTGTAGGAAAGAAAGACCCCTGCGCAAATCAAGATTAGTGGCATCGCTGTTGACTGCATTCCCACTGCAATTCCACTAATTATTGTAGTCGCTGCACCAGTATTGGACTGCTCTCCAATCCGCTTTACTGGTTTAAACTCTTCTGAAGTATAATATTCTGTAACATGCCCAATCATAACTCCAACAATAAGTCCTGTAATAACGGCTCCTGCAGCTAGGAAATCATGAAATAAAACTTTACTTAATGCAAGTGATGATAAAATTACAAGCATAGATGCCACATAACTTCCCTTTGTTAAAGCCTTTTGTGGACTTGCATGTTCCTTTCCTTTTACAAAAAATGTACCAATGATCGATGCAACAAGTCCACTTGCTGCTATAAATAACGGAAACATAACTCCTGCTGAAGATGATACCAAGGCACCTAGTGTTAAAGCTGAAACAAGAGATCCGACATAAGATTCAAAAAGATCTGCACCCATTCCGGCCACATCTCCTACGTTATCTCCCACATTGTCTGCAATCACTGCTGGATTTCTTGGATCATCTTCTGGAATTCCAGCCTCTACTTTTCCAACCAAATCTGCTCCTACATCCGCAGCTTTTGTGTAGATTCCTCCACCTACACGAGCAAATAAAGCAATTGAAGATGCTCCTAGGCTAAACCCAGATAAAATGCTTACATCTTCTGTCAGAAGGTATACTAGACTCACTCCCAATGCACCAAGTCCAGCCACGCACATTCCCATTACGGCGCCTCCTGAAAACGCTACAGATAATGCTAGATTCATACCACCCGATTTTGCTGCACTCGCAGTTCTAACATTGGCTTTTGTAGCAACATTCATTCCAAAGTATCCTGCCAGTGTAGAAAAAAGTGCACCAGATATAAAACTAATCGCTGTAATCCAATTAGAAGTTCCAACTCCGATCAAAAGAAAAAGTGCAACTACAAATAGAATCAAAATCTTATACTCGGACATTAAAAATGCGTTTGCCCCTTCACTAATTGCAGTTGCAATTTCCTTCATTCTTTCATTTCCAGCATCATGTTTTCGTACTTTTTCAGCCAAGTACAATGCAAATGCAAGGGTTAGTATTCCTATAATAGGAACCAAATACAATACTCTCTCCATAATAACCTCCATGTTAATACTAATACCAAATCCTAAACACACCTCTTGCTACAGTTTTGATTTTAGCAAACATTTCGAAAGTTATCAATCTATTTTTCTAACTATTTTATTTTTTGTTATTTATTTTCTAATTTATAAAACTTTTTCTGATTACCTAATTTTTTTTTAGATTGGTGAGTATTTTCCACCATCGTATTTTTTTAACAATATAATTGCCACAATGGCTGCAACGATCTCTCCAATTGGAAATGCCGCCCACACACCATTTACTCCAAAATACATAGATAATATTAAAGCTGCGGGAATGGTAACAATAAATTGCCTTAGTAATGAAACACATAACGAACTTTTCCCAAGTCCTAGTGCCTCAAATATTCCTGTATAAATTACTCCAAAAGCAGAGAATACAAATCCTATACTAATAATTCTAAGTGCTGTAACTCCTGCCTGAAGTAAAAACTTATCTGCATCAAATAATTGGAATATTTGTTTTGGAATTCCCATTGCAACAATTGTTCCAACTACCATAATACCACTTGTGATTAACAAACTATCACGAATCACCGCTTTTACTCTTTTGGTTTCACCTGCTCCATAATTAAATCCTATGATTGGTCTCATTCCTTGAATCAAGCCATTTACCGGCATATAAATAAATGTTTGTAATTTATAGTAAACCCCAAGGGCTGCAATATGAACCTCTGAAAAATTGGCAAGCACTTTATTTAGAACAGTCACAAGTACAGATGGAAGTAGCATCATTGTAATAGATGGAATACCTACATTATAGATTTGGGCGATCATTTTTTTGTCTTTTTTTAAATATTTCGGATGAATCGATATCGCAAAGTCACGTCTAAAATAGACAACAAAGGATAACACTGCCGCACTAATTTGTCCAATCACTGTAGCAATTCCTGCTCCGGACACTCCCATGGCAGGAACCCCAAACAGACCAAATATTAAAATTGGATCCAAAATAATATTAATAATGCATCCTCCTGCCATCAAATACATGGTAACCTTCATTTCCCCTATTCCTTGGAAAATTTTTTCCATTGCTAATTGGAATAGACATCCAAAAGAAGCACAAATTACAATATATGTATACTTACATGCCTCCTCTAATATGAAAGGCTCTTCTGTAAACATCTGTAAAAATGGTTTTATAAAAAAAATACCTGCCACTGCAATTACTATATAACTAATTCCTGTACAAAAAAGTCCTGTTACAGCCGCTTGATTTGCTTTTTCCTCGTTTCCTGCACCTTTGTATATTGAAATAACCGAGGACATACCAACACTCGTTCCAACTGCCACTGAGATAATAATATTTTGAAGTGGATATGCAAGTGATACAGCCGTTAACGCATTTGTTCCAAGTCTGGAAACATAAATACTGTCGATGATATTATAAAGAGACTGTATCAACATGGAGAGCATTACAGGGAATGACATTGATAATAATAATCTTCCTATAGGTTTTGTTTGTAATTCATTCTTTTTTTCCATTCTTCCTCCAATTAAAAGCCCCGAAGAGCAAGAAGCTGGTATGCTTTCCTACCTTCGGGGCTTTGTAATTATTTGTTATAAATCTTATTCCTCAGTAGTCACTACTTCTTCTACTGCCAATTCCTCTGTTGTATTTGTATCTTCCTGATTCATTTCCTCAACCACGGGTTCCTCTTCTAATAAGGCTGTTTCATCAATTTCTTCCGTATCTTCTTGAGAATAAGAATCTGTATTTAGATTTACTTCACGGTATTCTTTCATACCAGTACCAGCTGGAATGTGTTTACCAATGATAACATTTTCTTTCAATCCAATGAGGTGATCGACTTTACCCTTAATTGCTGCTTCCGTTAAAACTTTTGTTGTTTCCTGGAAAGAAGCTGCTGAAAGGAAGGAATCTGTAGCAAGAGATGCTTTTGTGATACCAAGCATAATCTGCTCACCTGTTGCAGGTTCTTTTCCTTCTGCTTCAAGTCTTTCGTTAACTTCATTGAACTCAAGAACATCTTGCATTGTTCCTGGAAGGAATTCCGAATCTCCACGCTCTTCGATGCGGATTTTCTTAAGCATCTGACGAACAATTACCTCAATATGCTTATCGTTGATCTCAACACCTTGGAGACGATATACACGCTGTACTTCCTGGATCATGTAATCTTGAACCGCACGTAATCCTTTAATCTTAAGAATATCGTGTGGATTCACACTACCTTCTGTAAGCTCATCACCGGCCTCTAATACTGCGCCGTCTTGAACTTTAATACGGGAACCATAAGGAATGAGATATGCTTTCGATTCACCTGTTTCATGATTTGTAACAATGATTTCTCGTTTTTTCTTTGTATCACTAATGGTTGCTGTTCCAGCAAATTCTGTGATGATAGCAAGTCCTTTTGGTCTTCTTGCTTCGAAAAGCTCCTCAACACGAGGAAGACCCTGTGTGATATCTCCACCGGCAACACCACCTGTATGGAAAGTACGCATAGTAAGCTGTGTACCTGGTTCACCGATTGATTGTGCAGCGATAATACCAACTGCCTCACCAACTTGAACTGCTTCACCAGTTGCCATATTTGCACCGTAACATTTCGCACAAACACCATTTTTGCATTTACATGTGAGGATTGTACGAATCTTCACTTTATCTACTGGATTACCTTTCTCATCAACACCAAATTTAACAACCTGCTCTGCACGTTTAGGTGTGATCATATGGTTTGCTTTTACGATAATGTTTCCATCTTTATCTTTGATATCCTCACAGCAGTAACGTCCTGTGATACGTTCCTGAAGACTTTCAATTTCTTCATTTCCATCCATAAATGCTTTTACGTACATTCCTGGAATTTCTTTTCCTTCTTCACAACAATCGCTATCGTGAATGATTAATTCCTGAGATACATCCACAAGACGTCTTGTTAAGTATCCTGAATCGGCTGTACGAAGAGCTGTATCAGAAAGACCTTTACGAGCACCATGCGCTGACATGAAGTATTCCAGTACGTCAAGACCTTCACGGAAGTTTGACTTAATTGGAAGTTCAATAGTATGACCAGTTGTATCTGCCATAAGTCCACGCATACCTGCAAGCTGTTTGATCTGTTTATCAGAACCACGGGCTCCTGAATCAGCCATCATAAAGATATTATTATATTTATCTAATCCGGTAAGAAGTGCTTCTGTAAGCTTATCATCCGTTGCTTTCCATGTTTCAACAACTTCTTTGTATCGCTCTTCTTCTGTGATCAAACCACGTTTGTAGTTCTTTGTAATCTGGTCTACTGTATTTTGTGCCTCTTCAATCATTTGTGGTTTCTGTGGTGGCACTGTCATGTCTGAAATAGAAACTGTCATAGCAGCTCTTGTAGAGAACTTATAACCGATTGCTTTTACTTTATCAAGTACTTCTGCTGTCTGTGTTGCACCATGTGTATTGATAACTTTTTCAAGAATCTGTTTTAATTGTTTCTTGCCTACATGGAAATCAATTTCCATTTTCAATTCATTTTCTTCAATGCTTCGATCTACAAAACCAAGATCTTGAGGAATAATCTCATTGAATAAAAGACGTCCAACTGTTGAATCAATTGTACCTTGTTTTACAGTACCATCTGGCATCGTTTTATGAACACGCACTTTAATTTGTGAATGTAATGTTACATATCCATTTTCATATGCAAGAAGTGCTTCATTTAAACTCTTAAAGCACATTCCTTCTCCTTTTGCTCCTGGTCTTAACTGTGTAAGGTAGTAAATACCAAGAACCATATCCTGTGAAGGAACTGCTACCGGACCTCCATCAGAAGGTTTCAAAAGGTTGTTTGGTGAAAGAAGTAAGAAACGACACTCTGCCTGTGCTTCTTCTGAAAGTGGAAGGTGCACGGCCATCTGGTCTCCATCAAAGTCGGCATTAAACGCTGTACAAACAAGTGGATGCAGTTTAATTGCTTTTCCTTCCACAAGAATTGGTTCAAATGCCTGGATACCAAGTCTATGCAATGTAGGGGCACGGTTTAACATAACTGGATGTTCTTTAATTACTTCTTCCAAAACATCCCATACCTCTGGTTGAAGTCTTTCTACCATTTTCTTTGCATTTTTAATGTTGTGTGCTGTACCATTTGCCACAAGTTCTTTCATAACAAATGGTTTAAACAACTCGATTGCCATTTCTTTTGGAAGACCACACTGATAAATTCTTAGTTCTGGACCTACAACGATAACAGAACGTCCGGAATAATCCACACGTTTACCAAGAAGATTCTGACGGAAACGTCCTGATTTTCCTTTTAGCATATCTGATAATGATTTTAGTGGTCTATTTCCTGGTCCTGTTACTGGACGTCCACGTCTACCATTATCGATCAATGCATCTACTGCTTCTTGAAGCATACGTTTCTCGTTACGAACAATAATGTCTGGTGCTCCAAGTTCAAGGAGTCTTTGTAGACGGTTATTTCTATTGATAATTCTTCTATAAAGATCATTTAAATCAGATGTTGCAAAACGTCCACCATCCAACTGTACCATTGGTCTAAGGTCTGGTGGAATTACTGGAATTGCTGTTAGGATCATCCATTCTGGTTTATTTCCTGACTCGCGGAATGCCTCTACAACCTCGAGACGTTTTACGATTCTTGCGCGTTTTTGTCCCGTTGCATTTTCAAGTTCTGCCTGAAGTTCTGCGTAATCTTTTTCAAGATCGATTGCTTCAAGAAGCTCTTTTACTGCTTCCGCACCCATTCCTACACGGAATGATTTGTAACCCCATTTTTCTTTTGCTTCCTGATATTCCGCTTCTGAGAGAATCTGTTTGTATTGTAAATCTGTTTCTCCTTTATCAAGAACAATGTAAGATGCAAAATACAATACTCTTTCCAATGTTCTAGGAGAGATGTCAAGGATCAATCCCATACGACTTGGGATACCTTTAAAATACCAAATATGAGACACTGGGGCTGCTAATGCAATATGCCCCATGCGCTCACGACGTACAGATGCTTTTGTTACTTCAACCCCACATCTGTCACAAATTACGCCTTTATAACGGATTTTTTTATATTTTCCACAATGACACTCCCAGTCTTTGCTAGGTCCGAAAATTCTTTCGCAGAAAAGACCATCCTTTTCAGGTTTCAGAGTTCTATAGTTAATGGTCTCAGGTTTTGTTACCTCGCCTTTTGACCACTCTAAAATCTTTTCCGGTGAAGCCAGCCCGATTTTGATCGCATCAAAAGTTAATGGTTGGTATTGTTGTTCATTATTACTTGTTGGCATAAAAACGGCTCCTCCTATTCTTCTTCATTCATATAATCATCAAAGTCCTCAGCTGATGTGTCTTCATAATCAGCTTCTTCAGGTTCTACATCCGTAAGTTCTTCTCCAACAAATTCTTGTTCTGTAAATCCATGTTCTCCATAAGATTCTTTGTGTTCGTGATTACGTCTGTCCCCTTCGATAATAGAACGGATATCTGTATCACCATAGTCCACTGTTTCCATTATTTCTACTTCTGTATTGTCATCACGCAACACACGCACATCAAGTGCAAGTGACTGAAGTTCTTTTAACAATACTTTGAATGATTCCGGAATACCTGGTTCTGGAATATTCTCGCCTTTGATAATTGCTTCATAAGTTTTCACACGTCCGATTACGTCATCTGATTTTACTGTCAGAATTTCCTGAAGAGTATAGGATGCGCCATAAGCTTCTAGTGCCCAAACCTCCATCTCTCCAAAACGCTGTCCACCAAACTGTGCTTTACCACCAAGTGGCTGTTGTGTAACAAGTGAGTATGGACCTGTAGAACGTGCATGGATCTTATCATCAACAAGGTGGTGAAGTTTCAAATAATGCATGTGTCCGATTGTAACACGACTGTCAAAATATTCCCCAGTACGTCCGTCTCTTAAACGAACTTTACCATCTCTAGAAAGTGGAACACCTTTCCACAATTTTCTATGTTCTCTATTGTCTGAAAGGTACTGAAGCACTTCTGGTAGAAGTTCTTCTCCATGTTTTGCTTCAAATTCATCCCATTCAAGGTTTACATAATCATTTGCAAGATCAAGTGTATCCATGATGTCAACTTCGTTAGCACCATCAAATACAGGAGTTGCAATATTAAATCCAAGCGCCTTAGATGCAAGACTTAAATGGATTTCAAGTACCTGTCCGATATTCATACGTGAAGGTACACCAAGTGGGTTCAATACGATATCCAATGGACGACCATTTGGAAGATATGGCATATCCTCTACCGGAAGTACACGGGAAACAACACCCTTGTTACCATGACGTCCAGCCATTTTATCTCCAACAGAGATTTTTCTCTTTTGTGCGATGTAAATGCGAACTGCCTGGTTAACTCCTGGAGACAATTCATCTCCATTTTCTCTTGTGAATACTTTTGCATCCACAACGATACCATATTCACCATGAGGTACTTTAAGAGAAGTATCTCTTACCTCTCTAGCCTTCTCCCCAAAGATTGCACGAAGAAGTCTTTCTTCTGCTGTAAGTTCTGTTTCTCCTTTTGGAGTAACTTTTCCTACAAGAATATCTCCTGCACGAACTTCTGCACCAATTCTGATAATTCCTCGTTCATCCAAGTCTTTAAGTGCATCATCACCAACACCTGGAATATCTCTTGTGATTTCTTCTGGTCCTAATTTTGTATCACGCGCTTCTGCTTCATACTCTTCAATATGAACAGATGTGTATACATCATCTTGTACAAGTCTTTCACTTAAAAGAACAGCATCCTCGTAGTTATAACCTTCCCATGTCATGAAACCAATCAATGGGTTCTTTCCAAGAGCCATTTCTCCATTTGCTGTAGATGGTCCATCTGCAATAACCTGTCCTTTTTCTACACGTTCACCTTTATTAACGATTGGTCGTTGATTGTAACATGTACTTTGGTTACTTCTTAAGAATTTTGTTAGTTTATAATTTTTCTTTGTACCATCATCGTGTTTGATTGTAATATCTGTTGATGTAGAACGTTCTACGATACCAGCTTCCTCAGCTACAACACATACACCTGAGTCAACCGCTGCTTTTACTTCCATACCTGTGCCGACAACTGGCGCTTCTGTTGTAAGAAGTGGCACTGCCTGACGTTGCATGTTTGATCCCATGAGTGCACGGTTAGCATCGTCATTTTCAAGGAACGGAATCATAGCAGTAGCTACAGAGAATACCATCTTTGGAGAAACATCCATATAATCAAACTTACTTCTCTCATATTCCTGTGTTTCTTCACGATAACGACCAGAAACTGTCTTACGAATAAAGTGACCTTCCTTGTCAAGGGCTTCGTTGGCCTGTGCTACATGGTAGTTGTCCTCTTCATCTGCCGTCATATAAACAACTTCTTCTGTGACAACTGGATTTTCTGGATTTGATTTATCAATTTTACGGTATGGTGCTTCGATAAAACCATACTGATTAATTCTAGCATAAGTTGCTAATGAGTTGATAAGTCCGATATTTGGACCTTCAGGAGTCTCAATTGGGCACATTCTTCCATAGTGAGAGTAATGAACGTCTCGAACCTCAAATCCTGCACGATCTCTAGAAAGACCACCAGGTCCTAATGCTGAAAGACGTCTCTTATGAGTCAATTCACCAAGTGGATTGTTCTGATCCATAAACTGTGACAACTGTGACGAACCAAAGAATTCTTTTACTGCTGCAGTAACTGGTTTAATATTGATCAGTGACTGTGGAGAAATGTTTTCTTGATCTTGCGTTGTCATTCTTTCACGAACAACTCTTTCAAGTCTAGATAAACCGATTCGATATTGGTTTTGAAGGAGTTCTCCAACCGCACGAATACGTCTGTTACCCAAGTGATCGATGTCATCGTCATTACCAATTCCATATTCAAGATGGATATTGTAGTTAATAGAAGCTAAAATATCTTCTTTTGTAATGTGTTTTGGAATCAAATCATGAATATCTCTACGAATAAGTTCTTTTAACTCATCAATATCTCCTGCAGATTCTTCGATGATTCCTGCAAGTACTGGATAATATACCTGCTCTGTCACACCAACTTCTTCTGGATCAATGTCTACAACCGCATCAAGATCAACCATCATATTAGAAAGAATCTTGATATTACGTTCTTCTTCGCCTTCTACCCATAAATATGGAACACCAGCATTCTGAATTTCGCTTGCAATTGCTCTTGTAATCTTTGTACCTGCTTCTGCCACAATCTCTCCTGTAGATGTGTTTACAACATCTTCAGCAAGAATACAACCTGCAACACGATTTTTCAGTGCAAGCTTCTTATTAAATTTATAACGTCCTACTTTTGCAAGATCATAACGTCTTGGATCAAAGAACATACTTGTAATAAGGCTCTCTGCGCTCTCTACTGCAAGTGGTTCTCCTGGACGAATCTTCTTATATAACTCTAATAAACCTTCTTGATAATTTTCTGCAGTGTCTTTTCCAAAACTTGCAAGAATCTTTGGTTCTTCTCCAAACAGCTCAATAATCTCTGCATTGGTTCCAATACCAAGTGCACGAATCAATACTGTAATTGGTACTTTTCTTGTTCTATCTACACGAACGTAAAAAACATCATTGGAGTCAGTTTCGTATTCCAGCCATGCACCACGGTTTGGAATTACAGTTGATGAATAAAGTTTTTTACCAAGCTTATCGTGTGCGATTCCATAGTAAATACCAGGAGAACGTACCAGCTGGCTGACAATAACACGCTCTGCACCATTGATTACAAAGGTACCTGTTTTTGTCATAATAGGAAGATCTCCCATAAAGATCTCATGTTCATTGATTTCATCATTATCTTTGTTGTGAAGTCTTACTTTGACTTTCAACGGTGCTGCATAAGTTGCATCACGCTCTTTACACTCTTCGATGGTGTATTTTACATCATCTTCACACAGTGTAAAATCAACAAATTCCAGGCTTAAATGACCACTAAAGTCTGTAATTGGTGAAATATCTTCAAATACCTCTTTTAAACCTTCATCCAGAAACCACTGATAAGAGTCTTTCTGAACTTCGATAAGATTCGGCATCTCTAATACTTCTTTTTGTCTGGAATAGCTCATGCGCATGCTTTTTCCGTTTGTGATGGGACGAATTCTGTTTTTCTCCATTGACATTTCACTCCTCATTTATTTTTTAGCGGGCCCCCAGGCTGCCCTAAAATGCTCCGTTTTCTACTAAATATACGTAAAATTAGGAAAGAGCCTTGTGACATGAAATCGTCACTACAATGGCACACCTTTCCATAATAGTGCATTTTTTACTATATCACAAAGCTCTTCCATCTGTCAACAGGTTTTCGACTAATTTCAAAAAAACCTTATAACATCGTTCTATATCCACTTTTTTCACATATTCATCTGGCTTATGTGCCAATTTCAACATTCCAGGGCCATATGACATGCAATTTTTATTTTGAAGTTTTCCAGCAATTACCGCTGTATCCGTATATCCCGGAAATGTAGATACGTTTGCACTTTTACCAGTTATTTCTTTTATCGCTTTTTTTAGTTCTACCATTAGCAGTGAATTTTCATTTGTCTCTAAGGCTGGGCGATCTCCTGTTATTTTATAAACACATTTTATCCCCGGTACATTTTTTTCTCCTACAGAAATCGCATCACAAAGCATTTCTTCTGCTTTTTCCGTACACATAGGCGGAACAAGTCTAAGATCCATTGTCACCTTGCAGTGATCTGGAACTACATAAGGGCTATATCCTCCATCTATCATTCCAAACGTAACTGTTGACTTTCCAAGTTCTAGATGCGTGGGACACTTTTCTATTTGACTTCTTACATAAGATATGATCTCTGCCATAGCCGCAATAGCATCTGCTCCTTTTTCCGGCATACTTGCATGTGCAGTTGTTCCTTGCACCTCTACTTCAAACCAGGTTCTCCCCTTGTGTGCCATCTGAATCTGTCCATCCGTAGGCTCCATGTCCAAAACCAAATCATTTTCTGACACCCAACCATCTTTGATTACTTTTTCAACCCCATTCATATCTCCTTCTTCATCAACCGTTCCTATAAACACCAGTGGTTTTTGAAGAACAATAGAGGTTTCTTTCACCCTTTTTGCTGTTGCTAAAAAAGTAGCTAAAGCACAGGCAAGTCCTGATTTCATATCACAAGCACCTCGACCATAAATTCGCTCTTGATCCTCTTCAGCAAGAAACGCTTCTTTGGTCCAACCATCCCCCTTCACCACTGTGTCCATATGGCAAATGAACACAAGTGCTTGTTTGGTGTCCTGACCTTTAAGAACTGCTCGTATATTGGATCTCCCCGGAAAAACTTCTGATTTTTCCAGAAATGCTCCGCAATCTTCCAAGCAATCAAAAATGAACTCTCCGATCTTCGTTTCATATTTCCCTGGATTTGTGCTTTCTATATTTATCAGCTGTTTAGTCAACTCCACCACATTCGAACAACAATCTTTCATATCTAAAACACTCCCTTATTTGCAAAAAGAGACACTGCAATATGCAATGTCTCTTTCTTAAACAGATCAACCAAATTATTTAAGGTTAACTTCTGCTCCTTGTTCCTCAAGTTTAGCTTTGATTTCTTCAGCTTCTGCTTTAGAAACGCCTTCTTTAAGAGTTTTTGGAGCTCCATCAACTACTTCTTTTGCTTCTTTAAGTCCAAGTCCTGTGATTTCACGAACAACTTTGATAACTTTAACTTTAGATGCTCCTGCAGATACTAATTCTACATCAAACTCATCTTTCTCTGCTGCTGCTGCTGCACCGTCTCCTGCTGCTGCTGCAACTACAACACCTGCTGCTGCAGATACACCAAATTCTTCTTCACAAGCTTTTACTAATTCATTTAATTCTAATACTGATAACTCTTTGATTGCTTCAATCATTTCAGCTGTTGTCAATTTAGCCATTATAATATCCTCCATTTACTTATTTCAGGTATCCTTTTGATCCTGCATTTCATTTACATTTCCTATTGAAATAGGTTCTTTTTGTTTTGCTTATTCAGCAGTTGTCTCTGCTGCTTCTTCTACTGGAGCTGATTCGCCGTCTTTTTCTGCAATTTGCTTAATAACACGAGCAAAATTGGTAATAGGTGACTGCATGCTTCCAAGTAATCTGGAAAGTAATACTTCTCTTGCTGGAATTTTAGAAACTTCTGTAAGTCCTGCAATGTCGTATACTGTTCCTTCAACTACACCACCTTTTAATTCAAGCTTGTCTGCTGTTTTAGCAAAGTCGCAAAGAATTCTAGCTGGTGCTGTTGCATCATCTTTAGAGATCGCAATTGCGCTTGGTCCTTCCAGACATTCTGTAAGTCCTTCAAATTCAGTTCCTTCAAATGCTCTCTTCATCATAGTGTTTTTATATACTTTGTATATAACACCTGCTTCTCTAAGCTGTTTACGAAGTTCTGTATCCTGAGCTACTGTTAATCCACGGTAGTCAACAAGAACAACAGACTGAGCATCTTTGATCTCTTCTGAAATCTGTTCAACGATTGGTTGTTTTAATTCAACTTTTGCCACGTTTAGGTACACCTCCTTATTTTATTTGTGCGTGTACTGCCAAACAAAAAACTTTCACGTTCGAAAACATGAAAGTTCATAAATTCAATAATTTAGAATTCTGATCTTCCTCGGCAGGTGTTTCTATCTTACGCCTTACGGCACCTGCTGTCTTCGGCAGTCAATTGCTTTATTACATTAACATCTCTTTTTTGATTTGTCAATAGTTTTTTATTTTTCTTTTTAAAAAAACTGCTATGTTGCGACTCTTCTTGTCTAAACATAGCAGTTTTATATATTTTAGAATTCTCTTACTATCTTAAAATTAAGCAAGCTTCATTGGGTTGATCTTTACACCAGGTCCCATTGTTGATGTCAGTGTAACACTCTTTAAATACTGACCTTTAAGAGCTGCTGGTTTAGCTTTAAGAATTGCTTCGATAAGCGTCTGGAAGTTGTCCGCTAACTGTTCCTCTGTAAAGGAAGCCTTACCAACTGGCACATGGATAATGTTTGTTTTGTCCAATCTGTACTCAATCTTACCAGCTTTGATTTCATTGACAGCTTTTGTTACGTCCATAGTAACTGTTCCAGCTTTTGGGTTTGGCATAAGACCTTTTGGTCCAAGTACACGTCCAAGACGTCCAACAACACCCATCATATCTGGTGTAGCTACAACTACATCAAAATCAAACCAACCTTCATTTTGAATCTTAGGAATTAATTCCTGTCCGCCTACAAAATCTGCGCCTGCTGCTAAAGCTTCTTCTGCTTTTGCATCTTTAGCAAATACAAGAATACGAACTTTTTTACCTGTTCCGTGTGGCAATACAACTGCACCACGAATCTGTTGGTCAGCGTGACGTCCATCACAACCTGTTCTGATATGAGCTTCGATTGTTTCATCAAATTTAGCTACTGCTGATTTTTTAACTAATGCGATTGCTTCTTCTTTTTCGTAAAGATTTCCTCTCTCGATTAATTTAGAAGCTTCCATATATTTCTTTCCGTGTTTCATTTCAAATAACCTCCTTGTGGTATTGACGGGAATTTATCCCCTCCCACTTAATTCAACTTCGTTAAGTGATCGTATTACTCTACAACTGTTACTCCCATAGAACGGCATGTACCTTCAACCATTCTCATAGCTGCTTCAAGTGATGCAGCATTTAAGTCTGGCATTTTTGTATTTGCAATCTCTTCTACCTGAGCTTTTGTGATTGTTGCAACTTTATTCTTGTTAGGAACGCTTGATCCTGACTTAAGATTACAAGCTTTCTTAATAAGAACTGCTGCTGGTGGTGTTTTTGTAACGAAGCTGAAGCTTCTGTCATTGTATACTGTAATAATAACAGGAATGATCATTCCACCTTGATCTGCTGTTCTTGCGTTGAACTGTTTTGTAAATTCAACGATATTTACACCGTGCTGTCCAAGAGCAGGACCAACTGGTGGTGCTGGAGTTGCTTTTCCTGCTGGAATCTGTAATTTAATATATCCTTCTACTTTTTTTGCCATCTTTAATTACCTCCTTGTGGTATTGGCGGGATCAACCATCCCTCCCACGGTTTTTTAATCCATCTTTTTTACTTCTGCAAAGCCGAGTTCGACTGGTGTTTCTCTTCCAAATAACTCGACGTTGATGCATAAGCTCTGTTTCTGTTCGTTCAGCGACTGAACTACACCAACAGTACCTTCCCAGGCACCGCTTAACACAGATACCAAGTCACCAATCTCAAAGTCTGAGAAAATGTGTTCTTCACTTATTCCAAGTCTTAACATTTCATCTTCTTCAAGCGGAACCGGTTTCGATCCTGGTCCGACAAATCCGGTGACTCCTCTGGTATTACGAACTACATACCATGTATCATCATTCATGATCATATGAATCATAACATAACCCGGAAACATCTTCTTTTGGCTGGCTTTTTGAACCCCATTTTTAAGTTCAACAACTTCCTGCATCGGAACACGAACCTCAAGAATTTGTTCTTCCAAGTGGCGGTTTTCAATCGCTTTATCAATATTCGCTTTTACTTTGTTTTCATACCCAGAATAAGTATGAACTACATACCATTTTGCCTCTGACATAAAATCACCTTTCTGTCTGGCCTGTTATCTGACCAGAAAATCAATTCCATACTTTAAGATTGCATCAATAACTGTAATCAATGCTCCAAGTAATATTGAAACGGAGACAACTGCTGTAGTCTGTTTTACAAGTGTGTTCTTGTCCGGCCAAACAACCCTCTTAAACTCAGCATTCAAACCTTTAAACCAGCTTTTTTTCTGAGTTTTTTCTGTTTTTTCACTCATGACATCCACTTCCTTCCAACGACTATTTTGTCTCTTTGTGCAGTGTGTGAGATTTGCAGAATTTGCAATACTTCTTTGTTTCCATACGTTCAGGATGATTTTTCTTATCCTTTGTCATATTGTAGTTACGATGTTTGCATTCTGTACATTCCAATGTGATTCTTGTGCGCACAACTTCCACCTCGCTTTTTTTTTAATTAACTTCGTGTTACATGATGGTTGCGAAGCCATCAAAAATTTTAGGCATAAAAAAAAGACCTACTTCCATTCGCTAGAGCATTGTATCATGTTCTAGCTATGAAAGTCAAGTCTTTTCCTTTTAATTTATTTTTCCTCCGAATTAAAAACTCGATTCATCTCTTTTGACTCTTCTGCATTTTTATTTACTTCATCTGGATCATGGAAGGTAGGAACTGTCTTTCGGATTGCCTCTAAAACATTCTCTTTTCCTTCTTTTTCCACTGCTTCAAGAAGAATCTTCAGTTTCTCATCCACTTCTTCTCTTGAAAGTGGTGTATCTCTTTCTATAAAGATAAGATCATTTGATGTTTTATCTAGTTCTTCTGTTTTCATTAAAAGCTCTTCGTAGAGTTTTTCACCTGGGCGTAGACCAATTTCAATAATATCAATGTCTTCATAAGGCTTTAATCCAGAAAGTCTAACCATACTTTCTGCAAGGTCCAAAATTTTTACTGGTTTACCCATATCAAGTGCAAAAAGTTCTCCATTATGCGCCATAGCTCCTGTTTCAAGCACAAGTCCAACCGCTTCTGGAATCGTCATAAAATAACGGATAATTCTTCGATCAGTAAGCGTAATTGGTCCGCCTGCTGCAATTTGCTGTTTAAACAATGGAATTACAGATCCATTACTTCCAAGCACATTTCCAAAGCGAACGGCTGTAAACTCTGTTTTGCTATTAGAGCGACATTGTAATACCATTTCGCAAAGTCGTTTGGATGCTCCCATGATATTGGTTGGGTTTACTGCCTTATCTGTAGAAATAAGCAGCATCTTTTGTACCCCGTATTTTTCTGCAAGATTTGCAACATTATAGGTACCTATAACGTTATTTTTAATCGCCTCACATCCACTATTTTCCATCAACGGAACGTGTTTGTGGGCTGCTGCATGAAATACAATATCCGGTCTTTCTTTACGGAAAATCTCTTCCATACGTTTTACATCTCGAACAGACGCAATAATTGTATCAAGATTCAACTGTCCTGCATATCTTCTGATCAATTCTTGTTGGATATCGTATGCTGTATTCTCGTATATATCAAGAATAATCAGTTTCTTTGGATTCATTGTTGCAATCTGACGACATAACTCAGAACCAATAGAACCGCCTCCTCCTGTTACAAGTACCGTCTTACCATCGTAAAATTTTTCCGTCTCCGTTCCATTAATCTTGAGACTTTTTCTAAACAAAAGGTCTTCAATCTTGAATTCACGAAGTGTTCGTTTTTCTCCAAATTTGTGATTATCCTCTAAAGGATAACTATAAATTTTCACTTTACATTCCGTTTGTTTATATAATTCGTATAATCTTCTTTTTTCTTCTGGTGACGCATCTGGAATTGCAACAATAATTTCCTGAATCGGCAATTTTTTAATACGTTCTATAATATGATTGTCTTCTGAGAAAACTGGGAGTCCATTAATATTATTTCCAATTTTATCCACATCTTTATCAATAAAGCAATATGGTTTGTAATGAGAATTTGGATTTCTCTTTAATTCTTCTGCAAGAGACGCTCCTACATTTCCTGCACCAACTATCGCAACATCAATTTTATGAATTTCATTCTCATCACTTTGTGCTGTCTGTCTTGATTCTACCGTCTTATTCTTATATGCATAAGAGAATTGATAGCAAAATCGGATTACAAGTGTGGTTAGCATAACCGCCATAATCGTCACCACAGAATATGCAACTCCAAAGTTAACAGATGGATTAAAATATGCAATCAGCATATAAACCATACCACCAACTGTATCTGCAGCCATTAACTTTAGATAAGAAGCAACACTTGCATATCTCCATATGCTTCCGTAAATTTTAACCACTACTCTCGCAATCATCATACATAGATATAACACAATTGCTTTTGTAACACTGTATTTCCCATGTACACTGATAGAATAAATTTCTATATCACTTGTAAGGGCCATCACATAATAAATCGCAATAAATAATACAGTATCAATCAACCATAACTGTATCTTTCTTTTATTTATACTCATTTTATTTCACTCCACTTTTCTATCATCACTTAAATTAACAGTATTTTTTTGCACTTTCAAATACAATTTGTTGCATTTCGCCCATCCGCTTTTCCATATCTTTTGCAAGCGCCACCTGACATTTTGTGCGAATCAGGTTGTGTTCTGGGTAGTTAATTTTAAAGTATGGACTTCCTTGAATATAATCATCTAGAAATCGTACTGCTTGCTCACAAGTTAGAACAAAGCATCCTAGTGCCAATGTCTCTACTTCACGCTTTGTAAGCACATTGGCTGTAGCAGATAAAAATCCGTCTGCAAAAGCTTGAAATACTTCTATATTGACTCCCACTTTTTCTAATTCCGGACAATCTTCTTCTACATAATTTCCTGCAAAACGAATGGCATCTCCAAAGTCATGTCCCACTAGTCCAGGCATTACGGTATCAAGATCAATCACTACTAATGGTTCCTGACCATCCTTAGCAAACAACACATTATTAATTTTTGTATCATTATGTGTCACTCTAAGCGGAAGTTCTCCTTGTTCTAGTAGATCTGTTAATTGACAGGCCTTATCTTGTACTGATAAGAGATAATCAATTTCTTCTGCAACTTCTTTTACTTTTCCACAAGGATCCTCTGCTATATGCTGTATCAGTGTTTCATAACGATCCCTAGTATTGTGGAAATTCGGAATAGTATCATAAAGTTTGTCCACATCAAAATCCGATAAACTTACCTGAAATTCTCCAAACTCTTTCCCCGCATTATACACAACTTTTAAATCATCACATACACTGTATGTAGTTGATGGAATGTAGTTAAACAATCTCCAAAATCCATCATCTTCGAAAAAATATGTTTTCCCTTCATTCGTATGATAAAACTTAAGGGTTGTTCGATCTGGTCTTTTATTTCTAAGATGTTCTGTCACCTTATCAATATTCTCCATCACCTGTATTGGATTCTTAAACACAAACGTGTTCACCGACTGTACAATGTAAGACTCTTGCCTTCCGTCTTCTTTCTCGTAATCAACTTTATATGTCTTATTAATATTCCCTAGTTTAATTTCTTCATAAGCTTTAAATGTTCCTGTAATGCAAAAAATCTCACAAATTTCCTGTAATTTCTTTTGTGTGTCTGTTTCCATGAACGAATCTCCTCATAAATACCCATATTATTTTGTTCATAATACCAAACTATTATACGCGCAAGTAGTATATCACATTTTCTGACACATTAAAATAGAATTTGTAACATTTGTACATTTTTTTGTAACATTTTGCCATTTTTAATACTGCTTAAACTCTGAATTTTTCTAGAATTTTCGCTCATTTTCCTAAATTCAAACAATAACTTATATCTTACTACAATTTTGTTTTTGTCGCTTTTTGTCGCATATTATCGTTTTTGCCATTTTTTACCATATTCTAATGTTAAACGAAAGGAGTTTTTCTATGACAAAAGAAGATATTTTAGTTCGAAGCATCATCGGTCCTACACGCGTCGAACTCCACCCTCTTGCCTGTGCAATTAAACGTGCTGAAGAACTTATGTTTGAAAAAGGAAAATCTATCGACGACATCCAGGTAACCAAAGATATTTATCCATTTGTCGCAGAACATACGGATAGATCTTACAAAGCAGCTGCTCGCCAAATAGAGCGTACAAGCAATCTATGCTGGGACCACATTGATCCTCCACAAAAAATGAAATACATCGGGAAAGTAATTTTTGACATTCATGCTCCAAGAGATATTATTTTTTATCTTGCTTATTACTGTTATTTTGGAAAACCTTACTACGAAGTAATGGAGTTATACCCTGAATTGATGCTATAACTTTTATATTTTTTAGACCGTAATATTTTTCAAAGATTAAACACATATTTTTGCTATATAATATAAGTAATACAATTTTATGGGAGGATTTTATATGTGTACATCACTTTGTTACAGAAAAAATGATCTTTATTTCGGTCGTAATCTAGACCTTGAATTTTCATACCACGAGCAAGTAGTCATTACCCCTAGACATCATCTCTTCCATTTAAGAAATGGAGAGGATTTCTACAACAAATATGCTCTCATCGGCATTGCTACTGTTATCGACAATTATCCACTTTACTACGAAGCTGCGAACGAAAAAGGTCTTGTAATGGCTGGATTAAACTTTCCTGATAATGCATGTTATTTAACACCAGAAAATGATTCGGTAAATATTACCCCTTTTGAATTGATCCCTTGGTTACTAGGACAAGCTAAAACACTGAAAGATGTCAAAGAATTGTTGCAAAATTTAACTTTAACAAACATTTCTTTTGCAGAAGAAATGCCGTTATCTCCTTTGCATTTCATGATTAGCGATCAAACGTCTTCTATCGTAATTGAACCAATGGAAGATGGATTGCATATTTATGACAATCCTTATGATGTAATGACGAACAATCCACCATTTGAATATCATTTGTGGAATATGAACAATTATATGAATCTTACCCCTCATATTGGAACCAACAATTTTAGCTCAAACTATGCGTTAAAAAGCTATTGTGTTGGAATGGGTGCAATCGGACTTCCTGGTGATGCCTCTAGCGCCTCTCGCTTTGTTCGAGCAGCATTTCATCTTACAAATGCTCCGAAAGAAGACACCGAACCTGAAAATGTAACGCAAGTATTCCATATTCTAGATTCTGTTTCCATGTTAAAAGGGTCTACCTTGACCGCAGACAAAAAAAATGACATGACCCTATATAGTTGTTGTATCAATGCGAGCAAAGGAATTTTTTATTACAAAACTTACACAAACAGCCAGATTAATGCTATCTATTTAGATCATGTTGATCTTAACAGTGAGTGTCTGTATCGTTACGATTTAAACAAAAATCAAATGATCCACTATCAAAACTAAAAAAGAGGATTTTCAGCCAGCAACTGAAAATCCTCTTTTTACTTCACACTATTTTCATAGACTCCACGCTTTTACAATGGGCAACGGTATCTTGGCTGTCCTTTGCTTCTTTTTCCATATTCAATCGCCTCTACCGGGCAACTTGTAATACAAGCCATACAGTGTGTGCAATCGTTATTCCAGAATGGTTTCCCATTTTTCAACACTATGTTGTGTAGCGGACAGACATTTTCACATTTTCCGCATCCTATACAAGTTTGATTGGAAGAAAACTTCTTAGTTTTCACAAATATTTGATAAAACATGTCATTCACAAGTCCACTTTTTAATCGATCTAAAATATTACACTCTTTTTCTGGCAGCTTTTCTCCATTGTGAATCCATTCTCCAACCTTACTTATAAGTGGTTCTGATTGCTGTATAATTTCTTTTGCCACCTCTTCGTCTGGAACTTGGAACATCGCTAGATAGTTTTCTGGCATAACAATTGTTTCATATCCCATATATTCCAACTCTTTTTCTTCGCACAATTTTTTTAAATATCTTCCAGCATCTCCTGTATCTGATCCGCACGTTAAAACAAAATACACTTTCTGGCCCTTCAAATATGTATTCTTTTTGATCCAAGCTTCCACAACCCTTGGAATTCTCCATGCATAGGTTGGTGTAACAAATGTAACAACCTGACTTTTGGGGATACGTAGCACATGCTCAGCCATCAAACTAGCTGTTATGGACAAAAGACTATCGTTGATTTCTTCTGAGATTCTTCTTGCAACATACTCGCTGTTTCCCGTTCCGCTAAAATATAAAATCATACTATTTTCCTTCCTTTATATAAATTCAATTCTAATCTCTTCGTTTTATGTATGGATATTATAGCATATTTTTCAAGAAAACAAAAAAGATGAAGCAACAAACCTTTTGTTCGCTGCCCCATCTTTGTTCTTTTAGATCATCTGATTCACTGTTTTATATTTGTAAATCATTTCTGCATGATTTTGCTCTTCCGTTTCCATATCATTTAGTAGTCTTCTAATATTAGGGTCTGCAAACTGGAACAAGTTAAAATCATAAGCAGACGATACATATTTTTCCGTTGTAATTGCATCTGTGCAAAGGTATTTATCATTCTCTTTATCTGCTTGCATGAAACTTCCAGTATAGGTTGCCTCTGGTTCATAATTTTGCCCAGACTTATCTTTTGTATCTACCGCTACACATTCTCCATGTAATAGTTTATCCAAGGAATCATAATGTTGTTGTTCTTCTTGTCGAATAGAAGAAAATAAATCCTTTAAAACTGGGTCTTTCGCCATTTGTGCTCCTTTTTCGTATTTATCCATGCATAGCTGTTCTTGATCCTTTAAATCTGTAATTACAAAACGTTGTTTTTCAGTAAGATTCACAATCATACTGTATACCTCCTTCATATTCTTTTATCAAAACACAAAGATAGTATGCCAGTCTCTTGCTCACTTTATTCTTCTTGCTTTAAAAATCAATCAATGCTACAATCTATTTTCTAAGGAGGCTTTATAATGATAGAACAAAACCGCGAAGAAAATTTATTAAAACCAGGTACCATCGTCTCTCATTTTAAGAGAGCACTTTCAAATAGCACAGATCCATTTCAGTATTTATACGAAATTGTTGGCGTTTGCTTACACAGCGAAACCATGGAAGAACTTGTTGTATACAAAGCACTTTATGGCACAAAAAAATTATACTGTCGTCCAAAAGATATGTTTTTAAGCCTTGTAGATCGAAACAAATATCCCGAAGCAACACAAACCTATCGTTTCGAATATTATTGTGATTCTTTTTCTCAAATTTAATCGAAATATTTTGCAATAAAACGATCTATTTTCTCTGCATACAATTCTGGTGAAGTGTACATACTTTCAATATGTTTTGTATTGGATGGAAAGAAGCAGTCTTTTTCTCCTTTATACATTTCATACAACTTTGGACCATTTTCAAATGGAACAAGTTTATCATCCTTTCCATGGACAAACAGCATCGGTATCTTTGATTTTTCAAGACTCTTTACAACATCAGAGTCATCCAAATCATATCGCGCAAAAATTTTGTTGATCCAGCGAAGCGGTTGATATAAAACACCAACCTGATGGTCCAAAGATGCCCTTGCATTTTCATACCCACTATCCTCTATAATAAACTTGACATTGGAAGGGCAAAAACTACTCATCTGCATTACAGTAGCCCCTCCCATCGAGAATCCATGAAGGATTATCTGTATATCTTCTCCGAACTTTTTCTTTAAGAATTCGATCCATTGCAAGCAATCTTTTGTTTCCAATATATCAAATCCTATATAATTCCCCTTGCTCTCTCCGGAAGCCGTGTGATCACAGCAAAACACATCAATTCCACGTTTTTTATAATACTCATAATACATTCCTGCTGTATCTGCATGATCCGAACGATATCCATGAATGATAAAAGCAATTTTTTTCCCTTTTGCACCAAAGGGATAATAAAACCCTTTTAGTTCTTCTCCTCTTGCCGACTTCATTGTGTATTCTTCATGATACCGTTTTCTAAGCTTATCTGCTGACGCATCTTTTACATGATAATAGTTTGCTTCATGTCCCTTTGTATCAAACAACCGTGCAAATAAAGCTGAACTTTTTCTACAAAACACATAGCGGTACAATTCTTCGCCCATAAAAGCGATCCCTAACATTGGGACTGCTAATAATCTTTTTGTCCTTTTTTTCATTTTCAATCTTTATCCTTTCTACTTAACCGGAAGCGTTGCTCCTATACTTGCAAGTAAGGTACAAGCTACCACTAAGATTTGAAACGGAAGTGTTCCAAATCTTCCCACAAGTTCTGACGACTGGTGCCGTTTTCTTGATAAGTGATACGCCACAATAATTCCTATTCCTGTAACAACTTGGATTATACTAGCAAATCGAGTAAACCCCACAAAAGTGGAAGTTCCAAAACATGCAATCACAAGACAAGGGAAGGATGCCACAAACCAACTCAAGCGAAGATTCCAGTGTGTCTGCTCTTGTACGATATCGCGAAGATTTAACGTGTTGGCCCAAAACGAAGTTGCCAGAGCCATCAGTGTAAACACATAGCCCACTACACTAACCCAGCCTCCAAGATGGGCAGCAAGATCTACCAACGCTCCATCCTCTGAAATATGTTTTCCCGCTCCTAGCAATGTCATAATCGTAATCAGTAGAATGAGTCCAACATTGATTGCAAGTCCAAATGCTATCGACATTCGAATCTTTCTAACATTACCTTCCAGTCCTTTTACAACTTGAGGGGTAGACATAACCGCCGAAAGTGAAAAGGAAATCATACTATAAAGAGCTAGCATATTTTTCACTCCATGCCATCCAGTAGGGAGTGCACTCATCTCAGATAATAAGGTCGCAACTAGAAGAATCCCGATGACTCCAATCATAGAACTGACAGCCAGTTTTTCACAAATCCCGACTAACTTCATTCCAATAAACACTACTCCAGCACCAATCCCATAAAAAAGAAGAATCCCCACAAGATCTGGAATTCCAAACCAAGAACGAAAGACGGCGGCTGCTCCAGTTAAAAATGCACTCACATTAACAATCACAGAAACTCCTAATGTGACAAATGCTGTCCATGTAAGAATATGTTTTACTTTCCCCGAAAAAAGTTCCGCATTCAGACACCCAATGAACTGAGCCCCCTGATTATTGTATGATAATTCTGCAATAATCAAATGCAAAACCAGATTAAAAATATAACAAAATGCGACAATCAGCAAGATTTCTCTAATACTATTATGGGCAGCTAGAAATGGAACCGATAAAATTCCCGAGCCAACCCCATGCCCTACAATGATGCTTGTTGCCTCAAAAACGGTAAGTTTTGCTTCTCCTTGTATCACTTTTACTGTCTCCTCCATTCCACCGTAACCTATATTAGATATTATAATAGACGGCTATTTAGAGTGTCAAGAAACATGATTTTACAAGTTGTTTTTCTAAAAAAACAGAGCTATAATCAAAACATTAGAGAAAAAATACAACCGATTATTTTGGAGGTTTTTATGAAATGTAGAAATTATGCACACCGAGGATTTAGTGGCTGCTATCCCGAAAACACCATGCTTTCCTTTGAAAAAGCTGTCGAAGCGGGATGTGAAGGAATTGAGTTAGATGTCCACCTAACAAAAGACAATCAACTTGTCATCATTCACGACGAAAAAATTGACCGTACTTCTAATCAACATGGCTTTGTAAAAGATATGACTTATGAAGAACTCTGCAGGGTAGATTTCTCATACAAATACACCAATCAGTTTGGGTTCCAAAAAATCCCAACTCTCCGTGAATACTTTGAATTCATAAAAGAAAAGGATCTTATCACAAATATTGAGTTGAAAACTGGTGTATATGAATATCCTGGAATCGAAAAAGCTGTTTATGAAATGATCTGTGCGTACAACTTGCAAAACAAAGTCATCATTTCTTCCTTTAATCACAACTCTGTTATGAGAATGAAAACAATTGCCCCCGAATTAGAATGCGGCTTTCTCACTGAAACATGGATCCTTGACGCGGGTTCTTATGTATCTTCCCATAAGATTGAAGCCTATCATCCAAATTTCCATATGTTGACAGATTCCGAATTAACAGATTTAAAAAAACATCATGTTAAAATTAACACCTGGACCGTAAATGAAACAGAAGATATTCTAAGCATGATTCAAAAAGAAGTTGATGGTATCATTTCTAATTATCCTGATCGTGTTGCTTTCTTACTGAAACAAGCGAATCTAAGATAGTTAGAATTCCATCAACTTCTTTGGAAAAACAAAACCATTTGGATTACTTTTTATCTACATATTTCCACTGAATCTGATACTCTTTTTCAATAGCTGTACCGATATTATTCACGTAATCCTCTAATAATTTTTGCGCTCTTTGTTGCGCATTTTTCAAAAGGGCTGTGTCTTTTAAGGCACTGTCCTTAATATTTTTCTGTGCCAATTTAAAGGCTTCTGTTTGATCCACTGCATTGACATCTGCAGATCCTTTTTCCACCACAAAAGATTTTTCAGTTAATGTTTTTTCATCCACTTTGCAGCCTAATACTTCTGCCTGTGGCATTGTAATGGTAACCTTATCCCCTTTTACTTGAATATCAACTAGCGATGCATCCACTCCAACTGTTACTATTCCGTCATACTCAATCCAAAATTTCTTATCTTTTTTCCACCACAAAATCCCTTGTGCATCTTTCTCTGAATATTTTGCAACATTATGATAATAACAATCCATCGTTGCTAATTCACAGATTGATTTCATTTGTGACAATTCCGGTTCTATTGGCTGCTCTTTTTTTCCACAAGCAGAACAAAAGAGCACGACTACTATAAGAGAAACGATCCCTATTTTCTTCATATTGTCCCCCTCTCTTTCTTATCGAATTTCGATCTGATATTCTGGATCTACTTGTTGCACAAATGGTTTTACAAGTGCCTCTACTATATTTGCTGCATTTTGCTTTGCCAAATCGTAAATTGCGGTTTCTTTTTTGCTTTCTTTTGTCACATCATCAATAGCCGCTTTATAGGCTTCTTGAGAAACGGTCTGAGTATCTGCTTTTTTGTTCTCAAACATATAGTCTAACGATGCAATATCTACATTGATGTCATTAATTTTGATCGGTGGAAGGATAATCACAATCTTTTTATTTTTATTATCCAAATCAATCTTTATTGCATCAAAATCAAACCCCGCCTTCACTTTGGCTTCGTAGTATACATGATAATCCACTTTTTGATCATCCGCTTTGTTCATAACTTGCGTAATCCCATTGTAGACCGCTTCAAATGTAGACAATTCGCTAACATTGATAATCCGCTCTAACGTAGACTTTGTAATCACTTCTGATTCTTTTTTGTTACAAGAACGTGTATAAAACACTACTCCTGCAACAACTACTACAAGAAGAATTATCAGAAGCGCCATGCGTTTCACAGAGCGAAACATTCTGATCTGACTGATCCAACTATTCATTTGGTCTTTCATAGAATCTCTCCTTATCCGAAATGTAGCTTTAAACAGTTCATACATTTCTGTCGATTTTGGAAATATTTTATCACAAAATGTTGTTTCTTACAATTCTTCTACAAAGTAAAACTGTCTACAAGATAACAAACACTTGCAGACAGTCCTCTTTTAATTCTGTTTATAATTTTCATAGGTTGGTTTATAATGATTTTTTGATTCATTCCACAATTTATCCGCACATGGCTTCCATGCATTTGCATATTCTTCACATTTTCCGCACAGGTGATGTACACTTTCTGGAGATTGCAAATCTGTTGATTTTGCTCCGGTCTCTTCTACCAGTCTTTGTAGAATTTCCGGATTTTCCAACATCGGACACGGTCTTAAATGATTTTCATTAAATGGTTGATTTTCATGATATGCCATAAACAATGGTTGCTTTAAAATTTCAAGCAGACTATGGGTACGAATATTAGCGCCAGAATAATGGATAAATACACATGGCTCTGCATCCCCATTTGCATTAATGTGGAAGTAATTTCGTCCACCTGCGATACATCCTCCAACAAACTCCCCATCATTTTGGAAGTCCATTGTAAACAACCCTTCCCCTTCTTCCACACTTCGGATTTTACGAATCCGATCTTTCATGTAGCTCCTTTGCTCAGGCGTTGGAAGTAAGTCAAGAGACGCATCATTTCCAACTGGCATATAATGAAAATACATTGCATATTTACATCCCTTTTCTACCATTAATTTTACAAATTCCGGACTACTTACAGACATGCAGTTTTTTGAAGTATAGCAGATAGATGCGCCAAAAATCAATCCATTTTCTTTTAGAAGATCCATGGCATGCATAACTTTTCCATACACGCCATCTCCTCTTCTAGAATCATTTACTTGCGCATCTCCTTCCAATGAAATAGCAAGGGCAAAGTTTCCAACACGTTTCATCTCTTCACAGAACGGCTCATCTACTAATGTGCCATTTGTAAATGCAAGAAATGCACAATCATTGTGTTTTTCACAAAGTTTAATTAAATCTTTCTTTCTTACAAGAGGTTCTCCGCCCGTAAACATATAAAAATAAACGCCCAATTCTTTTCCCTGACAGATTAAATGATCCATTTCCTCAAAAGAAAGGTTTAATTTGTTTCCATATTCTGCTGCCCAGCATCCTGTACAGTGAAGATTACATGCGCTTGTAGGATCCATTAGAATCAACCACGGAATATTACACTTATGTGTCTCTCTCATTTCTCGAATTTTTTTTGTTCCATTTAACATTGCTTCAAATCCAAAGTTTAATGCCATTGTCTTTAAAACTTTTGGATCAACTTCATCTAAAACTCGGTTCACATATTGATTGATAAACCCGTCTTTATCCATGATCAACTCTTTTATTCGGTCATAATTTATTTTTTCCGGCAAAACATTGACATATTTCTCCATAAAATCAACCATTTTCACCAGTTCTTCTTCTCTCTCCTCTTTATTAATCTTCTTTAGCACTAAATCCATTGCCGTACCTACTGCCATTCGTTCTGCAGCATGCCCAATGCGTTTCATAACAAACCCTCCTTAGATATATCTTTTGTATACTGAAAGTGGCTCTTACGTCTGCTTTCTACTATCTATTGTATGTATAAAAAATAAAATAGATATAGATAAACATAGCGCCAGTATCTAAATTTTAGACACCGGCGCTACTTTGTCGATATAAAACACATTTTCTATTGTTTGTTTTTTAGGATTTGATCGATCAGCCTTGAAGCCTCATTCCTTGTAAGGGTATCCCTGTTCCATTTTACGTTTCCTTGTTCTTCCTCACTAAGCCTTGAGAGCAATTCTATTTGCTTTTGGGTAGCCGGAAGAATCTTCTTCGGACGATACATGAGCATTTGTGGTTTAAATACCTTTGGATCTTCTTCTTCAAAATAATGAGAAAGTGTCTGGTACAACTTTGCAGTTGCCAGTGCATCACAATACGCTCGATGGGCAGATTTATTTTCTATATGATAATATGCGCACATACTCTCTAAGCTTTTCGATGGAAAGTCTTTGTGAATTTTCCTTGAGATTTTCAGCGTGTCAATCCCAAACCTTTCGAATGTTAGTCCTTGAGACAAAGCATTCATTTTCACAAAACTATAATCAAAAAGCACATTATGTCCTATCAGAATATCTTCTTCACAAAATGTAAGAAATCTTTGAACCACTTCCTGACTACATCTAGAGTGGGCTACCATTTCATTCGTAATCCCTGTAAGTTCCTCAATCTTTGGTGAAATTTTTTCCTTCGGGCATGCAAATTCCATAAAGCGCTCTACTACTTTTCCATCTCGAACTTTTAGTGCGCCAATCTCAATGATATCATTTTTTGTCGGATCTAACCCTGTCGTTTCTAAATCAAACGCAACATACGACTTTAACATACACGCTCTTTTCTAGCATGAAGCCAAAGACTCATTTTGACGGAAAACAATCTCTCCTGTAGATGCATCCATACGATCTACAATCGCGAGAGATTCTAATTGATAGCCAAGATTACGAATCATGCGACCACCAGTCTGGAATCCTTTTTCTATTGCAATCCCGATTCCTTCCACAGTCGCACCTGCTGACTGTACAATCTGAATCAATCCTTGAAGAGCACATCCATTTGCAAGAAAGTCATCAATAATAAGCACGTGATCCTCTGGTGTAAGAAATTTTTTTGAAACAATTACGTTATTTTTACATTTGTGCGTAAAAGATTCTACTTCTGCTACGTACATTTCTCCTTCAAGATTAATACTTCTTGATTTTTTTGCAAATACAACTGGAACATCAAACTGCTGTGCTACAACACATGCAATCCCAATCCCTGATGATTCAATTGTAAGAATTTTATTAATATTCTTACCTGCAAAACGCTTTTTAAATTCTTTGCCCATTTCCTCAAATAATTTAATATCCATTTGGTGATTTAAAAAACTGTCAACCTTCAGTACATTTCCCTCTTTCACCATACCATCTTTTAAAATTCTCTCTTCCAAAACGTTCATCAATGACTTCCTCCTATATGTGTACTGACTATTCTACGAAAAGTATAGCATATCCGTTACAAAGCTGCTATGGGTTCTTTTAATTTTCTCTTTATAACGAAAAAACAGCCGATGTAATATCGACTGTTTTCAAAAGCGGGTGATGGGAATCGAACCCACGTATCTAGCTTGGAAGGCTAGTGTTCTACCATTGAACTACACCCGCATGTCCTTAAGACAATATGTATATTATCACACCTTTTTTTAAATTGCAAGCATAAATTTTAATTTTTTTCATTTTTTGTTTTTTTTGACTTCTAAACACAAAAGTATTATAATTTTCTAAAATAAATTATTTAAAAAGGAGTCGATACTATGAGTAAAAGAATTGATAAGAAAAAACAAAAGAAATTAAATGTTTCCTCCCCTGTATCCGAAGCATCCGAAAAAGATATCGACATTTTTATTCAGTATCAGAATCACGAATATTTAGAAGCAGATATTCTTAATAAAATCAAGGAAAAATGTCGAGCAAATGGTCTTGACATTACGTCAGAAGAAAAATTAAGTGTCTATATTAAACCCGAAGATCAAAAAGCTTACTTTACTTTTTCCACTCTTCATGATTTTGTAGAATTATAATTTTTCTATATTTCCAAAATACCGCCCAGATGGGCGGTATTTTTTATACACTTTCTTCTATAGTTAACAAAACTTTTTCAATTCGCTTATGTTCCATGTCATGAATCTGAAAAGACAAATTAGAAATTTTAATCTTTTCTTTTGATGATTCTTCAGGAATGTATCCTAATGTTTCAATCAAAAATCCTGAAACCGTATCGTAATTTTCTGTTTTAATAGCTAGATCCAATTTATTATTTAAATCTTCTACCAACATTTTTCCGTCAATAAGATACTGATTCTCTCCTACTTCTACAAATTCTGGAAATACGCAATCTGTTTCTTCATTAATATCTCCAACAATTTCTTCCACCAAATCTTCAATCGTGATAATCCCTGAAAATCCTCCGTATTCATCAACCAAAAGAGCCATTCTCTTTTGATTTTTCTGCATTTCTCGAAACAGTTCATCCGCATCTTTGCTGTCTGGTACAAAGTAAGGCTTCTGTAAAAGAGAGCGAATATCTTCCTGCGCTTTATGATTTTGCATCGCTATCATATAATCATTGATATGTAAAATTCCTATCATGTTGTCTATATGATCTTCGTAAATTGGAATTCTAGAATGTCTCGATTCTAAAATCTCAATTACTTGATCTTTTAAAGACTCTTTAATATCAATGGCATAGACCTCTCTTCGAGGTGTCATGATATCTCTCGCACACTTATCATCAAATGAAAATACTGACTTGATCATTTCGATTTCATGTTCTTCAATCACTCCAGTCATTCTACCTTTTTCAATCAAAGATTTAATTTCCTCTTCTGAAACATTTTCCTCTTCTTCTTCTGTTTTCATCCCGATCAGTCTCAAAACACCTTTTGTTGACAAAGAAAGTAATCCTATAAATGGTGATAATACTTTCGAGATATAATAAATTGGTTTTACTGTGAAAAAGCAAAATGCCTCTGCTTTTTGTAATGCAATTCTTTTTGGAACAAGTTCTCCAAAAACAAGGTTAAAATACATCAGTATAATTGTCACACCAAAAAAGGAAATGGTGTCTGAATACGGTATGTGAATTTGTGTTAACCAACCACTTAACACTTGTGATATTCCTGTTGCGGCAGATGCACTGGAAAAGAAACCGGCGCACGTAATTGCAACCTGAATGGTAGATAAGAATTTTGTAGAATCTGTAAATAACGACTGAATCAGTAACGCTTTTTTATTTCCCTCTTCTGCAAGTCGATGAATGCGGTTCTTATTTACTGAAACCACCGCCATCTCTGCTCCAGCAAAAAAAGCATTTACCAATGTTAGAATTACTAAGATAAATAATTGTGTGAAAATTTGTGTCCCGTCAGGGTCTGCGTCCATGAATAATATCCTCCTAAAAATAATTTTTAGATGGATTATAACATCCAATAAATTAATATGCAACTATTTTTCTCGATTTCGTTATGTTAGTTGTTTTTTGGATACTTATATAGTATTATTTTGTTAAATGTGAAACATAGCAATGGAGGAAATTAAATTTATGTTGAACCGTGACACGCTACTAATATCAAGCAATACCCGAGAAGAACGTGTAGCGCTAAGTTCTATTTTCGAAAATAACTATAATATATTACAAGCTTCAAATCTTCACCAAACAAATATTCTTTTGGAACAATATGCACACTGTATTTCTGCTACAATCATAGATGTTTCTTCGTACATTACTTTTTCTGACGAAGAGCTAACTGCAATAAACCATGCCACAAATAATCCCGATATTCCTATTTTAGCAATTGTTTCAAATGCTGCCTTATGTGATCAGTTTGTAGACTTAGGTGTGAGTGATATTATCATTGCTCCATACTCTTCAAAACTTCTTCAAAGACAACTTCAAAACGTTGTAGATTTAAACTCGTATCGACTTCACCTAGATTTATTTTCAAAAGAACAGGCTACTTTTTTACAACGCTCTAATGAATCAATCGTTGATATTCTCTCCTCTATTATTGAATATCGTAGTTTAGAGTCTGGACAACATATTTTTCGTATCCGCCATTTCACCGAAATTCTTCTTCGAGAAGTCGCACGAAGTTGTCCAGAATATCATTTAGATGAAGAAACCATACAAATTATTTCTAGCGCCTCTTCGCTTCATGACATTGGCAAAATTTCTATTCCTGATGCCATTTTAAACAAACCAGGTCCTCTTACAGATGAAGAGCGAAAAGAGATGCAAACGCACACAACTATTGGACATTATATTTTAGAGTCTTTATCTGGCACTGTTGATGATACTTATTTGAATTATGCACGTCAGATTGCATACTGTCACCATGAACGATGGGATGGAAACGGGTACCCTGAAGGATTAAAAGGAGATGAAATTCCAATTTGTGCGCAAGTTGTTGGACTAACTGATGCATACGATGCATTAACAAGTAAACGTATTTATAAAGAAGCCTACCAACTTGATGATTCTATTAACATGATTCTAAATGGCGAATGCGGTGTATTCTCTCCGAAACTATTAGAATGTTTTAAACAAGTTACACACACTTTTGCCGACTTGGCCATAGAATATCGTGATGGTGGAAAGCTAAAATCCGAACCCTCTGCAATTCCTTCATACACACCTTCCGAACAACCGGAAATTAACACATTTGAAATGATTCAGTTAAAATATCAATCCTTACTCCATCATATAGGCTCCACTGTATTAGAAATAGACTTAGATCAGTGGACTTATCATGTTGTATACAATCCAGATTCGAATTTAACTATTTTAAACTCAATTGTTACTGTGGATGATTTAGCACAAATCGCAATCAAAGATTTACTGATTTCTGATGATATTGAAGCCATGAAGGACATCGTTATTAACCAAGTTCCCGATTTCTTCCAAAATCGTCTCCGCCGCCAGCATCACTACTTACATATGAAAAACCCAACGTGTGATACCCCAATTTGTTACCGCATAACATTGATACGAATTGACCCTACCTCTTCCAATCGAAGAAGAATTCTCATGATTTTGGAAAATGCAAAGAATCATGATTCATCCACGAAAAATGAAAATCTTAACAACGATTTTCTAGACTTTATTTTATCAGGAACCATCGATACCCTACATTCTATACGTCATGACGCTTATCTTACTCTTTCTCATTGTAGCAAAGATTTAGTATCTTTATTAGGTTACACTAAAGATGAGCTTAAGTCCCAATTTCAAAATCATATGGCAAACTTAATTCATCCATATGATCGCGAACGGGTATTTGCTTCCATGGAAGAACAATTAAATACAAATGGCGAATTTGTTGTTGAATTTCGTGTTCTTCATAAAAGTGGTAATTATATCTGGGTTCTTAACAAAGGAACATTATTTGTTGAACAAGATGGACAAGAATATTTGTATTGCCAGCTTCTTGATAATACCAAGAACAAGGAGATGGAGGAAAAATTACAAGAAACATTAGAGCGCCAAGAAATCATTCTGTCTCAAACTGAAAATGTAATTTTTGAATGTGATATGAAAGGGGATAAAATTTCCTTTTCAAACAAGTGGAAAGAAATGTTTGGCTACGATTCCATCACTAGTAATCTACAGAAACGAATGGTTGTAAACTCCCATTTTCACCCTGATGACGCTCCAGCTGCATTTGCAATGTTCGAATCTTTACAAAATGGCTCTCCGTACGAAGAATCTGATTTCCGAATCGCAAAATCTGATGGGCGCTATATATGGTGCAAAATTCGTATCACTCTTCAGTATGATCGATTTGGTAATCCACTGAAAATGATAGGTTCTATTGTAAACATCAATGAAATAAAACGTACAGAACAAGAACTAAAAAGTCGAGCTGAGCAAGATGCATTAACACATTTGTTAAACAAGGAAGCGAGCAAATACTATATTGACTGCTTTTTGGAAAGTTCCGTATGCCGCGAAGGTTCCGCTCTTCTTGTAATTGATCTAGATAATTTTAAACAAGTAAATGATCAGTATGGACATATGTTTGGAGATATCATTATTACACAAGCAGCCGAGGAAATTCATAAGTTGTTCCGCACGGAGGATATTATAGGACGAATTGGTGGGGACGAATTTATTGTATTTATGAAAAATATACCAACTTTGGAATTATTAAAAACTCGCTTACAATCCCTTCTCCATGTATTTGCCACTACTCTTCACGAACGTGTTCCTGAGGCAAATCTTGGTTGTTCAATTGGTGTTGCATTATACCCGCAGCATGGAGCAACTTATGAAGATTTGTTCCTTAAAGCAGACCAAGCACTCTATCAAGCAAAAGCTAGAGGAAAAAATGGGTATCAAATTTATGAATTAAAAAGTGCACTAACGCTCAGCGACGAAACCAACACAAATACTCCGATTGATTCCAATCAGTGTACTGGGTTTAGTACTGACAAGTTTATGTTGCAAGCTTTCCATCAATTGTATTCTTCCAAAGATATTGAGGCCACTATCAATACTATGTTAAACCTGGTGGGTCAACAAATGAATGTAAGTCGTATGTATATCTTTGAAAACAATAACCAAAATACTCATTGTAGTAATACTTTTGAATGGTGTAACTCTGGTGTTCCAAAGGAAATTGATTGTTTACAAAACTTAAGTTATGTTACCGACTTACCAGATTATCAATCAAACTTTAATGAACAAGGAATTTTCTATTGTGTAGATATTACAACTTTACCTAAGCAACAATATGATATTTTATCTCAGCAAGGAACCAAATCCATGCTCCAATGTGCAATTTACGATGATGGAAAATTTCGTGGTTTTGTGGGATTTGATGAGTGTAACTCCAATCGCCTATGGACGCAACAACAAATTGATGCATTGCTTTTCTTCTCGAAAATTGTATCTTCATTTTTGTTAAAAAAACGAACTCAAGATGAAGCCACACTTCGTGCAGAAAACTTAACAAGTGTGCTGGAACATCAAAATTCCTGGGTTTATGTCATTGATCTAGATACATTTGAACTCTTATATGTAAATGACAAAGCAAAAGCTTTGTCTTCTGATATTAAAGAGGGAGATCTTTGCTATCGGTGTATCGTTGGACTAGATCACCCATGCCCTAATTGTCCTGCACGAATAAAAAATCGGGAATCAAATCAAGATCATTATGTTTATAATAAGCATTTAGATTTACATGTACACGTAGACTCTTCTTTCATGCAGTGGAATGGACGAAGGGCTTACTTGGTTACTTG
>JARIEI010000162.1 GCA_029256845.1 Ruminococcus sp.
TCACAAAAGGAACATTCATTAACGAGCGATCTTCTTTACGAACGGTTCCTTGAAACAGGATACTTTGATCAAGATAATCATATAATAGTTTTGCTTTCCTCTCATTTCTCTTTTTCATTTCATCTAACCCGCCTATAGATTTAATCCATTGAAATACTTTTCCACAAATATATATTCCATATGCTGGTGGCGTATTATACAACGAATTTGTGTCTGCATGTACTTTATATGTAAGCATGGTAGGCGTTCCAGGTAATACATTGTCTGTAATAAGATCCTCTCTTATAATGGCGATAACAACTCCCGCTGGACCAATATTTTTTTGAACCCCTCCATAAATCATCCCATACTTTTTTACATCTATGGGTTCAGACAAAAAGCAAGATGAAACGTCCGAAATAAGAACTTTACCTTTTGTATTTGGAAGCTCCTTAAATTTCGTTCCATAAATGGTATTGTTTTCGCAAATATACACATAATCTGCGTCCTCTGACACCGACAAACTTCTACAATCTGGTATATAGGAAAATTTCTGATCTTCAGAAGATGCAATGCGACGAACAACCCCATATTTTTCAGCTTCATCTGCCGCTTTCTTTGCCCATTGCCCTGTTATTATGTAATCTGCTTTTCTATTTTTCATAAAATTCATAGGAATCATAGCGAATTGCTGAGATGCTCCGCCTTGAAGAAATAATACTTTATAGTTATCAGGAATATGCATTAATTCTCTTAAATCTTGCTCAGCAGAAGATAAAATCACTTCAAACGCTTTGGATCGATGACTCATCTCCATCACAGACATTCCTGTTCCTCGATAATCAAGCATCTCATCTGCCGCCTCTTTTAACACTTCCTCTGGCAACACTGCAGGTCCTGCCGAAAAATTATACACTCTACTCATTTCATACCTCCTGACAGTTCTATTCAAATATTTATATAACTATATGCCATATAACATAAAATATAAGTTTTATTATACTACATACCGATTCGCAATTCAATCCTTTACCACTAGAAAGTGGTAGTTTATTAAATTTCATTTGCGTATAAAAAGGGAATGCACAAAGTATCAACTTTGGCATTCCCATATGTTCCATTTTATTTAATTTGCATCTGGCTTCTCAATCTGTGCAATTGCTGCTTTTTGCATTGGGATTCTGCAATTTTTGTTATTCCCAAATTCAACAATGACATCAGTTTCTGAAATATCAATAATTACACCATAAAATCCACTTGTCGTCAAAGCAGTATCCCCAACTTCCATAGAAGCAAGCATTGACTGCACTCTCTTTTGCTCTTTCTTCTGTGGACGCATAAGTAAAAACCACATACCTCCAAGTACTACTACGTAGATTAAGATAATGCTGCCTAATCCGCCAGCGGCTAATAAACCATTCATTTACTAATTCCTCCTAATATATACTTAAACAATACTAACTATACACAAAAAAATGGCATTCTTCAAGTATATTTTGGGAAATCTTCTAAGATTTTCTGCCCATAAGTCCTTCAAGTTTCTTTTTCTTGTATTCTTTAAAGTTTCCTTCATCTATAGCCTGTCTGATTTCTTCCATCATCGTATTATAAAAATACAGATTATGAAGAACACAAAGACGCATCCCTAACATCTCTTTTGCCTTTAATAGATGACGAATATAAGCTCTACTATAACTCCTACAAGCCGGACACTGACACCCTTCTTCAATTGGTCTAGCATCCAATTCGTATTTGGCATTAAAAAGGTTCAATTTTCCATGATTTGTATATACATGTCCATGCCGCCCATTACGTGTAGGATAAACGCAATCGAAGAAATCAACACCTCGTTCCACCGCTTCTAAAATATTAGCCGGCGTTCCAACTCCCATAAGATATGTAGGTTTATTGACTGGTAAATAAGGTACCACTGCATCTAAAATCCGATACATCTCTTCATGACTCTCTCCTACTGCTAGTCCTCCAACTGCATACCCTGGTAAATCTAATTCTGCAATTTCTTGCGCATGTGCAATTCGAATATCTTCATAGATACCACCTTGATTGATTCCAAATAAAAGTTGTTCTTTATTAATCGTCTCAGGTAAGTGGTTCAGACGCTCCATTTCACTTTTACAACGCTTTAGCCATCTAGTCGTGCGTGCCACCGAATTTTCCATGTATGCACGATCTGCCACACTTGGTGGACACTCATCAAATGCCATTGCAATGGTAGACGCTAAATTAGATTGAATTTGCATGCTTTCTTCCGGTCCCATAAAAATCTTGCGTCCATCTATGTGAGACTGAAAATGAACACCCTCTTCTTTGATTTTTCGAAGTCCTGCTAAAGAAAACACCTGAAATCCACCTGAATCCGTTAATATTGGTTTATCCCAATTCATAAATTTATGAAGTCCACCCATATTTTTTACAACTTCATCCCCTGGACGAACATGTAAATGATACGTATTGGATAATTCAACTTGTGTTTTAATTCCTCTTAAATCGTCTGTAGAAACTGCTCCTTTTATAGCAGCTGCTGTTCCTACATTCATAAATACTGGTGTCTCAATCACACCATGAACTGTATGAAAACGTCCCCGCTTTGCAAGGCCATCTCTTTTTAATAACTCGTACAT
>JARIEI010000121.1 GCA_029256845.1 Ruminococcus sp.
TGCACCTTATAAGGAATATGTAAAATTAGAAGACAGATAAAGGAACATATAAGATGAGAGATGAGTTTTACTTTCCATCAAAAGATGGAAATACAGAGATTCATACAATTGAATGGAAACCAGAAGGAGAAGTAAGAGCAGTTTTGCAGTTGTGCCATGGAATGGTTGAATACATAGAGCGGTACTCAGAGTTTGCTGAGTACCTTTGTAAACAAGGTTATTATGTTGTTGGGAACGATCATTTGGGGCATGGAAAGTCCATTCAAAGTAGATCAGAGTATGGTTATTTTGAGGAGAAACATGGAAATAAGTGTATTCTCGGAGATATGCGCACGTTACATGAGAGAACACGAAAAAAATATCCAGATGTACCGTATTTTTTATTAGGGCACAGCATGGGATCGATTATGACACGACAATATATTCAGTTGTATGGTAGCGAATTAAGTGGTGTTGTCCTTATGGGAGTTGTTGCTGACCAAAGTCCTTTTTTGCTTCGCACAGGAATGCGGTTATGTAAAGGAATGTCCAAGATTAGAGGATGGCATCACAGAAGTAAGTTGGTAGATCATATTGCTATTGGACAATACAATAAGAAATTTGCACCTTCTAAAACAAGGGCTGATTGGGTGACCAGTGATTTACAAAAATTAGCAGAATATGTAGAAGATCCTCTGTGTTCTTTTATATTTACAGTTAATGCTTACTATCATATGTTTAGTGGATTGCTCCAATTACAGAAAAAAGAAAGCGTGTATGCAGTTCCGAAAAAACTTCCTATGATTTTTATGGCGGGGCTTGATGATCCTGTTGGAAATTTTGGGACAGGAGTGCGAAAAGTGTACGAGCGTTATAAAAAAGCAGGGGTAAAAGATATATCGCTACGTTTATATTCGGGAGACCGTCATGAGTTGTTGAACGAGACGGATCGACAACAAATTTATCTCGATATTTCCGAGTGGTTAAATTCTAAAGAATAAGGGAAAAGAGAAGGGAAGCCTTCTCTTTTTTTGGAATCGCAAAAAGAAGCTGTCACATTTCAAATTCATGAAAGATTCAGCTTCTTTTTAGGGTTTTATAGTTTTTAAAGGAATGAGAGTAAAGTGTGACATCCTTGGAAACATCCAAAGGATGTCGTTACTTTATGAGGGGGGAGATAGTTGTTTTTCAACTATCTGACTCATAGTATAAAGTAAAAATGTGTCCAAAATATGTTATAATCATTAAAGAAATAAGAAGATTATTATGAATTTCTTAATATTGATGCGGTAAGAATCATTCAAATAGAGGTAATATGAAAATCTTACATAGACAGCAAAAACCCCCATACTATCGGTTATGGGGGTTTTTGTTGTCTTTATAGTTATCTAAAGGAATGAGAGTAAAGTGTAGTATCCTTTTCAAAGGATACTGTACTTTTATGAGGGGGGTGATAGTTGTTTTATCAACTATCTGATTAGTAGTATAAAGTATAAATGTGCACAAAGTATGACAAGAGTATTAAACAAATCGAAAAAATATTATGAAATTATAAATTATTTATAAGGGAATCCGAATGGTGTTTCCAGCATAGATTACATTCGGGTTAGAAATACCGTTTAATTGTTGGAGAATTGGAACTGTTGTTCCAAAGCGTTCCGCAATTTCACTTAAAGTATCTCCAGAACGAATTGTGTAAAATTGATATTTTGGAGGAGTAGAAGTGCAGCCATTTAAGTGATTAAGTCCTGCATTACAGATAATCGATGGATAATCGACAAAGGAAATATCCAGGTCCACATTTCCTCGGATTCCAGGGATTCGTCCACGGTCGGAAAACTGCCAAATACCACAGTTTGTTCCATCAAAACAGGAACTGTAATAGGCATACCAAAGAGCATAACGTTTTGACAATTCTGAATCAAAGTAGCGATCAAGAAAGTTACGGTTACTATAAAACATGGCAAAATAACCGGCTTCTTCGATACGATTGCAAAAAGATTCTACAAATTCAGTTGCAAGTTGTCTTGTAACGTTTATACCATTTTCACGTGCATAGTTAATCGTAGGCTGTTCGATATCATAACAGATTGGGAAATCAAGTCGATAAGGAGAAATAGCATTTAAACAGGCTTCAGCTTCTTGTCTCGCTAATTCTGGACTTAAGGCATAGCAGAACCAGTAAACACCAAATGGAAGCCCGATTCGATTACATTCTTTTGCGTTTCGATTAAATTGTTTATCTAAAGTTCCAGAGCCATAGCCAGCACGAATCATAGCAAATTCATAACCAGAATTTTTTACGGCATCCCAGTCAATGACTCCTTGGAATTCACTTACGTCAAGACCTTTCCTGTTCATAGGTGACTCCTTTTTGTTTATACTAAAGTCATTTCATTATATGATAGAATTGGAAAAAAGTTTGTGATTAATTAAGAAAATCCTAAGATTTTCTATGTCGGGTTTTAAAAAATATCGTCTATCATGTATACTATAAGAGAGGTGATGAAAATGTATAATATTTTAGTATGTGATGATGATAAAGATATCGTGGATGCAATCGAGATCTATTTAAGTCAAGAAGGGTACCATGTTTTAAAAGCTTATGATGGAGACGAGGCATTAGAGATTTTAAAACAGCAAAACGTACATCTTTTAATTTTGGACATTATGATGCCAAGGCTAGATGGAATTCATACAACCATAAAAATTCGTGAAAATAATGGTATCCCAATTATTATTTTGTCGGCGAAGTCAGAGGATGTAGATAAAATATTGGGATTAAATGTGGGGGCTGATGACTATGTGTCAAAGCCATTTAATCCATTAGAACTTATTGCAAGAGTGAAATCCCAGTTGCGTAGGTATACCCAGTTAGGAGGAAATTCTGTTGTATCAAATGATAAAATCTATGAGACAGGTGGTCTATCAATTAATGATGACAGAAAAGAGGTAACAGTAGATGGTGAACTCGTAAAACTAACGCCAATAGAATATAATATTTTACTATTGTTAACGAAAAATCAGGGAAAAGTCTTTTCTATCGATCAAATATATGAATCAATTTGGAATGAAGATGCGATTGGTGCGGATAATACGGTTGCAGTCCATATCAGGCATATTAGAGAAAAGATTGAGATTAATCCAAGAGAACCTAGATATTTAAAAGTTGTGTGGGGAGTTGGATATAAAATAGAAAAACAATAAGAAGGAGTTTTATGGAAGAAAATAATAAAATTCATAGTAGAAACTGGAATAAAGACAAGATTACGAAATGGTCGTTGATTGTGTTTATCAATCTTTTAGTGTTAGCAATTAGTTTTAACGTATTATTTCTTTATAAATGCCCTCAATTTGTAAATACTGTTACATCGCGGACAGATGTTGGAAGAACTTATGAAGAATCTACAGCTTTTCAAGATTTATTCCACTATGCAATTCGTAATGTAATGGAAACAATACAGTCCAGGTATAATTTTGAAACAGAGGGAACCTATAATCCAAATAAACTTGTAGATGTATTAGAATACGTGCAAGACGGAGAAATTTTAGGTGTAAATAAAAATGGATTGGCATATACCATTACAGAGATGAATAACTGGGGAGAGATGTATTCTGATGCTGATCTTCGAGGAGATACTGTGATTGTATGTCAGAAACCAGATAACACCTATTATTACTACTATCTGAATGAGTTTCAAGAGCAGTTTCGTTTAGGTAAATTTAGACTTAAAAATACAGATTTGACAGTAGACGCATTTTTGGGTGATATAGAATCATATTTGCCAACTACATCAGACAGCTCATTTTCGATTACGGATGAAAATGGAACGGTTCTTTATGATGCTTTTTGGAGATTTCCGTACACATTGACAGAAAAATATAAACCAGACGGGGCGGAAAATATACTAGAGGTAGTTAATCATATTCCAGCATTAAATGGGAAGTTGACGGAAGTGTATGATGCCTTGCAGCAGTCCATTACACAAATTCAGGTTGAACTTGATAAATATCGAACGTCAGATGACGTGTGGGAGGAAGGAAACACAAACTTTACCTATATGTTGATCGACAAAAATAAGAAATATGTATATACGAATAATAGTGCATATAAAAACTTTAACGATGCGATTTCCAATATTGCTAAATTAAAGGAAAAACAGGGGAAATATCTTGTTGTAGATGAGAAATTATCTGATTTTGATACAAATATGAAGATTTACAAACAAGATTGGAGAAATTCAATACAGTCTTATTATAAAGGAGATAAGTCAAACTTTATCTTTGCAGCATCCGTGGATACGAAGTATCCAATTCAAGACATTTTTTATAATTACAAGCAAGATTACAATTATTTTGTTCCCCGTCTTAAAAGTGTAATTTTTTCCTTGATTGTTACGCTTATTTTATTTGCAGTATGCATTGTGTGGCTCACTACAAAGGTTGGTGAAAAAAATGAAGCAGGGGAAGTCATTCTTTCTACATTTGATCGGTGGAAAACAGAGTTAGGTGGCATATCCATTTTTTGCGTGTGGGCAATTGTGTATTTACTGATTTCTTCTATCTTTGGAAATCCTATAGTAACAGCGCTTAGAGGAAGACAGATTGAGTATGTGCAAGGGATCACGACCATGACAACTGGAAATGCCTATACTTATAATAAACCGACGGATTATATTCTGACAGCATTTTTGGTGTTTTTTACAACTAGTTGTTTCTTGACGGGATATACTAGCTTAGTTCGGCGTATTAAAGCAAAAGTTCTGTGGAAGAATAGTATCCTATATTATATATGTGAAAATATGAAACTATTTTGGAAAGAAAGATCGAAAGTTTCAAAAGCATGTATGCTGTTAATGTTCTTTATTGCTTTTCACTGGGTTGCATGGATTTGGTTTTCTGTAGGAAGTTTCTGGTCCATAATTGTGCTAGTTGGAATGATGATTTTGGATTTTATTTCTGCGTGTCTAGTTATTCGCGATGCCATTGCCAAAAAAAAGATTGGAATAGGAATCGAAGAATTAGTCAAAGGAAATATGGAATATCAGATTCCTGTCGATAAATTAAAAGGTGAGAATAAAGAATTAGCGGAGAAAGTAAATGATATTGCAAAGGGATTACATAAGGCAGTTGATCATGCCATGAAGAGCGAACGACTAAAAACAGATCTTATAACCAATGTATCTCACGATATCAAGACACCGCTTACCTCAATTATTAATTATGTAGATCTATTAAAAAGAGAACAGTTTGAGAATCCTAAAATTCAAGATTACTTAGAAATTTTAAGTGAAAAATCAATGCGTCTTAAAACACTTACAGAAGATGTAGTAGAGGCGTCTAAAGTATCAAGTGGAAATATTACATTGGAGTACATGGATGTAAATTTTGTTGAAATGATTAATCAAACAGAGGGAGAACTTTCAGAAAAATTTGAACAGAATAATTTGAAGATTGTTCAAAAATTACCAGAAGAATCAGTTATGATTCATGTAGATGGTCGTAGGATGTGGAGAATCCTTGAAAACATTTATACAAATGCTTTAAAATATGCCATGCCAGGAACAAGAGTTTACTCTGAATTATCTGTTCAAGAAGATAAAGTTATTTTTTCTTTAAAAAATATTTCTAAGCAGCAGCTTAATTTTACGGCAGATGAATTGACAGAACGTTTTATTCGTGGAGACATCTCAAGAGGATCCGAAGGGAGCGGATTAGGACTTTCTATTGCAAAGAGTTTGACGAAAATGCAAGGAGGAGCGTTTCAATTATATTTAGACGGAGATTTGTTTAAAGTTACGATTGAATTTCCAAAAGTGAATTAAAAAGAAGGAGGACAGCGTCGAAAAGAAGATGCTGTCCTTATTTCAATGTTTCAATCTTGCACAGGAGTCTGTTTTGCATTACAATAATACATGGATAAAGAAAATATGATTTTATCTATAAATAGAGGAGTATTATAATTAAAAATGGAAGAACTTAAAACATTATTAGAACAAATTTTTGATATAGAATTTATACAAGCAATCATCAGTAATCCGCGTCTGAAAGAGGGAGTGCTTAAAGTAAAAGTGCGTCCAGTACAGATAAGAGGTGACATTTTCTATCAATTAGAATCTTTTACAAAAACGCAAGCTTTTCATGAAAATCTTAAAAAGACAGAAGCCATAGACAAACTTGTACAATATATGAGAGAGTTTCGGCAGTTACAAATGACCTCAGTAAAAGAAAGTTATACGGTTTTGATAAGTAAAAAGGGAAAAGTGACGATTCAGAAAAAGAAAAATAAAGAATGCAAACAAGCAACGGTGTTGTCACATAATCGAACAAAAAAATATATTCTTCAAGAAGGCATGAAAATTCCATTTTTGCAAGATCTAGGAGTGATGACAAAAGAAGGAAAGATTGTACGATCTCGTTTTGATAAGTTTCGTCAAATCAATCGTTTTTTAGAGTTTATTGAAGATATCGTACCAAGACTTGAAAAAGAAAGAGAACTTACGATTCTTGATTTTGGATGTGGGAAATCCTATCTAACATTTGCTATGTACTATTACTTGCATGAACTAAAAAATTATGATATTCGGGTGATCGGGTTAGATTTAAAGCAAGATGTTATAGAACATTGCAAGGAATTGGCAAAAAAATATGGATATGAGAAACTAACCTTCCTAGTTGGTGATATTGCAGATTATGAGGGCGTAAGTCAGGTTGACATGGTCGTAACTTTACATGCGTGTAATACTGCAACAGACTACGCACTTGCCAAAGCCATTGGGTGGAATGCGCAAGTGATTTTGTCTGTTCCATGTTGTCAACACGAATTAAATGGACAGATTTACACAGAAGATTTAGCGCCACTTATGGATTATGGCCTTTTGAAAGAGCGATTTGCGGCGCTTGTCACAGATGGACTAAGAGCTAAATATTTAGAAGCGTGTGGATATGAGACACAAGTGTTAGAGTTTATTGATATGGAACATACCCCGAAAAATATATTATTACGTGCTGTGAAGACAGGAAAGAATAGCAAACAAGCACAAATTGAAATTGAAAAGTGTAGAACGTTTTTACATGCCCAACCAACCTTGGGAAAACTGTTGGAAGAGGGAGAAAAATAATGAAAAAAAAGAGGATTATAAAAGCAGGGGTTCTTACAATTATTTTTCTGTTGGCAATTTTAATCAGCAGTTTCATTACTAATTATGGCAATAATGATGCAAGGATTGATTTAGGTGATCCTACATTACCTAGGGTTTCCTTTTTAGTCAAAGGGGAGGAAGTGAATCATCTACAAGGTTATGTGGATGAGATGAATGTTGTGGCAATGCGAGATACTATCACGCCGATTGAAAAAAATGGAAATCTTCAGATGCAGATTCAAGCGGATGGAAATAAAATTTCTGAAATTTTTTATGATGTATATTCTATGGATGGAACAAAGATATATGCTTCAGGGAAAGTAAAGGATTTTACACAAGAAAATGCGACATTGAAGTTAAGCAAAGCTTTGAAAAAGACGGAGATGGAAGCTGTTTTGCGAGTTGGGCTTGAATTAAAGAAGAGGACAGTTTATTTTTATACAAGAATTATAAGACCAACAGAACTTTCTGTTATAGAATGCTTGGAACATGCAAGAACGTTCCATGAACATACATTTCTTGGAAAAGATAAGAATGAAGTGGTTGAAAAAGAGCTTGCTCCAGATGGATCGGGGGATCCACATTCATTCCAACATGTAACACTTGCGTCTGATATATCTAATGTAACATGGAGAGAGATGAAACCAGATGTTTTGGGAACTGTGGAATGGAGTATTCAAGAAGCAAATTCTGTGTATACATCCCTTTTAGCGACGTATCAAGTAAGTGTGGTTAATGATAAATCAAGAACAGAGTTGTATAACGTCCGAGAATTTTATCGTGTTCGTTCTTCTGAAGAGGGTATTTATCTTCAAAATTTTGATCGAACAATCGAACAAGTATTTGATGCAGACCCGTCTTCTTTTACAAAAGATGGGATACGCCTTGGAACGGTATCTCAAGATATTCAGATAGTAGAAAATAAAAAGAAAAGTTTCGTTGCCTTTGTGGTTGGAAGAGATTTATGGTCTTATGATGTTTCGGGAAATAAAATTGCACTTGTTTTTAGTTTTGCAAACAGAGAAGGGCATGACAAAAGAGGGCAGTATGCGCAGCATAGTGTTCAGATTATAAATCAAGATCAAGAAGGAAATCTTGTATTTGTCGTGTATGGATATATGAACCGAGGACGTCAAGAAGGAAGAGTTGGGGCAGATGTTTACTATTACGATGTGAAAAAAAATACGGTTCAAGAAAAAGCATTTATTCCAAGTGATAAGAGCTTCATGATGGCGAAACAAGAATTGGGTGATATGATTTATTATGATCACACAAATTTATTATTATATATTTTATCGAATCATCAACTTTTGAAAGTGGACATTGAAAAGAATAAGCAAAAAATCATAGCAGAAGATATTAAAGATGGAGAGTATGCAATTTCTGAGGATAATCATTTGTTGGCATTTTTGGAGAGTAAGTCTAACGGTAGGAAAGAGATCATTAAAGTTATGAATCTAAAAACCGGGGCAGATTATGAAGTGAAAGCAGAAAAAGAACAACGCATTCAACCATTAGGATTTATTGATGAGGATTTTATTTATGGACTGCAAAAAGAGGAAGATCAAAGTAAGAGTTTAACAGGAGATACCATTCTTCCAATGTATGAAATACGAATCGTGAACAAAGAAGGAAAAATAATCAAACAGTATTCGGAAGAGAATACGTACATTCAAGGTGTTGAAATTGTAAATGATCAAGTGACGATACATCGTGTGAAAAAAGTGGATGGACAGTATGTGGATACAGAGCCCGATTATATTAGTTGCAGTGAGGAAAAGGTTGAAGTTGAGGAACGTCTCGGATATTATTATACAGAAGAAAAAGGAAATCAAAGTTTGCTTAAATTGAACCGCGGGAAATTAAAAAATACGGTTAAAATTCTAAGACCAAAGCAGGAATATGGAAATGGCGTGATCACCTTAGATCAAAACAATGCAGATTTGGATGAAAAATTTTATGTGTATGCATTAGGAACACTTCAGGGGATTTATCTTAAAGCAGGAGATGCCATTCAAAAAGCGGAAGAACAGTCAGGAGTCGTAATTTCTGATCGACAATCCTATGTATGGCAAAAAGGAAATAGACTTCTTGCTTGTGATACGCCGATTGATGATTTTGAGAAGAAAGAGAATCAAAGTTCACTAGAAGCAGTAGAGGCGTATATGCAGAAATTTGGTGGAGTGAAGACAGATCTTACAGGAAGTCGATTGGATCAGATCTTTTATGTAGTAAATCTTGGAAGACCAGTGATTGCACTTATGGAAAAAGATCATGCAGTATTGATTACGGGATATGATTTGGAACGTGTGTATTATCTTGATCCAAATGATGAGAAAGAACATAGTATTTATGTGTCGGATATGGAAGCAAAAATGGAGGCACAAGGGAATATCTATATTGGATATTTAGAGTAAATAAAAAGAGGGGGAGAATTTCTCACCCTCTTAGATTGTAGAAAAAGTCGGTGTTGGAATCTAGTTCTAGCACCTTTTTTTGTTGTATATTTATACTGCTGTTTTAAAAATCACAAATTTATACTTATTAAGAATGGTATGAAGAATCAGACCAAGTATACCACAGGAAACAATTTCGCCGATTCCAACTGTCATCATCATAAATGGAATTGAAAACGGTAATTGGTAGCCATATTTTAAAATAAATGGAACAATCAGTGCATTTGAAAGGATTGGTGGAAGAATAGCAATATACTTGCTTTTGTTTCTCAATAACCACGTTAAAAGTGCACCAATTAAAGTTGCAATGGAACCTAGAATAATATCAGGAACAATTGCGCCACCTAAAATATTTCCTAATAGACAGCCAATAAATAATCCTGGAACTGCAGCAGGTGTAAATACGGGAAGGATTGTTAATGCTTCTGCAAATCGTACCTGTACTTCCCCAAATGCGAGAGCGGCTCCCATGACAGTTAGTACTACATAAACGGCAGCAATCATGGCTGCCTGTGCCATAAACAGCACTTTGTTCTTGCTTGTGTTTTTCATTATTAAATTCTCCTTTAGTTTTGTTTTACGTGTGGAAGGTCACGAACACACGATTCATTTTACGGCGGGAATCGCCGAAAGCCCGATAAGACCTTGGTTTTTGTGGGCTTTACACAGTTTTGTAGTATAGCA
>JARIEI010000151.1 GCA_029256845.1 Ruminococcus sp.
AAGAATGAAATCCAAAATGCGCTCCATGTGCTTCGTCCACAATAAGAGGAATTTTCTTTGAATGAAGATACGAAACAATTTTTTCAATATCAGATACCACTCCATCATAAGTTGGGGAGGTTATTACGACCGCTTTTGTATCCGGATATTCTTCTATATTTCTTTTTACCTCTTCCAACCGGACTTGTCCATTGATATCCTTTTCTTCTTCAAAATCTGGATAGGCATAAATTGGATTTAATCCTTTCATAAGAATCGCATGATACACAGATTTATGACAATTTCTTGCAATAAGAATTCGATCTCCTCTGGACGTACATCCCATAATCGCACTCAACAATCCTACTGTGCTTCCATTAACAAGATAAAAACTCTCATCTGCATGATACAACTTTGCAACCTTTTCTTGTCCTTCTTTTAAGATTTCTTTTGCATGATGAAGGTCATCAAATCCATCAATCTCTGTAATATCTATTTCATAGGGCAACCCACAATTTATAATCTCTTTATTTCTTTTATGTCCCGGCATATGAAAAGCATAATAATCTGCCTGACTGTATTCTACTAATTTTTTGTATAATGTTTCCATATTCTCTCCAACTTTTGTTGATAACATTTTCTATATTGTACCTTTATTGTGTATAACTGACAAGTAATGTTTTTGAAAATATTCTCTATCTTTGAAACAAAAAAGGTGATAACAAAAGTTGAATTCTGTTATCACCTTCTTTTATCTTACATTTTTACAAAAACAAACTATTTTTTCTTATGTTTATTTTTTAATTTCAATCCTACAAGTGTTCCAACGCCACCTAGTGCAAGCACACATAACGCAGCCCATGCTGCTACATGACTTTGATCTCCCGTCTGTGGTTTCTTGCTTGGTTTTGCTGGTTTTACAGGTTTATTTGCGTTTGATGAATTTCCTGGTTTTGAAGGATTCGTTGGCTTATCTGGATTCACCGGCTTGTCTGGATTTGTTGGTTTATCTGGATTTACTGGCTTATCTGGATTTGTTGGTTTATCCGGATTTACTGGCTTATCTGGATCTACCGGCTTATCTTTTGCCTTAAATGATACATTTACTTCTACATCACTTGCTGGCATTAAAAAGCTATAGTTTCCATTATTTTGTGATGTAACTTCCACGGTCTCTCCAG
>JARIEI010000144.1 GCA_029256845.1 Ruminococcus sp.
TATCAGAGTTTGAGAAAGAAGAAATGATTCAAGCAATTAAAGAACATAGAAAAGAAGCAAAGGAAATGTCAAAATTAGGGCGTTTGCTGTATGAAAGTGATAAGCTTTCTAGGGCGTGTTATCAATGTTCGGTGGAAAAAGAATGCAACTGGAAGAAAGAAAAAAAGAATCTTGTTATTGTATATTAAGAAAGAAGGATAAAATGAGAATAGGCAACAAAGAATTTGATACGAAACATCAGACATATATTATGGGAATACTTAACGTAACACCAGATTCTTTCTCAGATGGAGGAAGATATGATCAATTAGATCGTGCATTCTATCATGCGGAAGAGATGTTAAAAGACGGAGCAGATATTTTAGATGTTGGTGGAGAATCTACAAGGCCTGGACATATTCAGATCTCTGTCGAAGAAGAGATAGAACGAGTTGTTCCAGTCATAGAAGGAATTAAAAAAAGATTTGATGTGCCAGTCTCAATAGACTCCTATAAAAGTCAAGTTGCAAAAGAGGCAATCAAAGTAGGAGCGGATCTTGTAAATGATATTTGGGGACTAAAATACGATGAAAAAATGGCGGAGCTTATTGCAAACGAGAAGGTTGCGTGTTGTTTGATGCATAATCGATCACAAAATGTGTATGAAAATTTTATGGAAGATGTTCTTGTTGATTTAAAGGAAAGCATAAAAATTGCAAAGAAGGCTGGAATAGAAGAAGACAAAATCATCTTAGATCCAGGTGTTGGATTTGGTAAAACATATGAAATGAATTTAGAAGTAATCAAAGAAGTGGAACGATTGAAAGAACTTGGATATCCAGTGCTTCTTGGAACGTCTAGAAAATCTGTAATCGGTTTAACATTAGATCTACCAACAGATCAAAGAGAAGAAGGGACACTTGTTACAACGGTTATAGGGATTTTAAAAGGATGCTCTTTTGTGCGAGTGCATGATGTACAGGCAAATAAACGAGCAATTAGCATGACGGAAGCAATTCTTAGATCACACGAATTGTAATAGAAACGTAGGAAAAAGGAAGGGGCCAATGTTTATGGATGAAATTAGAATCAAAGATTTAGAAGTGTTTGCAAATCATGGAGTTTTTCCAGAAGAAAATGAGTTAGGACAAAAATTTATTGTATCCGCAATTCTGTTTGCAGACACAAGAGACGCGGGAAGATATGATCGATTAACGGATTCTATACACTATGGAGAAGTGTGCCAGATTATTGATCAACATATGAAAGAACATACCTATAAGCTTATTGAACGTGTAGCAGAAGCATTGGCAGAAACGCTCTTAATGAAATATAAGCCATTGCTAAAAAAGGTGAGTATTGAGATCAAGAAACCATGGGCGCCCATTGGACTTCCGCTAGAGAATGTATCTGTAAAAATAGAACGCCAGTGGCACACCGCCTACATTGCCCTTGGTTCAAACATGGGAGATAAAACGAAATATTTGGATGATGCAGTTCTTGCATTGGACGCATTGAAAGAATGTGAAGTTGTAAAAACCTCTTCCTGGATTGCAACAGAACCCTATGGAGTGACAGATCAAGATGAATTTTTAAATGGATGTTTAAAGTTACATACCTTATTTACTCCGGAGGAACTTTTAGAAGTACTACATCGGATTGAAAAAAAAGCAGGTAGAGAGAGGATTGTTCACTGGGGACCTAGAACATTAGATCTTGATATCATATTTTATGACGATTTGGTTTACGGAACGGAACGATTATGCATTCCTCATGTAGACATGAAAAACAGAGAATTTGTTTTAAAGCCATTATGTGAAATAGAACCATATATGCACCATCCGGTAACGGGAAAAACAGTGAAAGAAATGTTAGAAGAATTAAAATAAAGATAAAAATACCAACTATTCTGTACGGAATGAGTTGGTATTTTTTTGAAATTGTATTAGGAAAAGTACATAAATAAGGAATGCTAAAATTGTATATTATTGCTAAAAATTAAAAATAAAATAGCATATTATTGACACACATAGATATATTTGTATAATAAAAGAATAACTGGTTCAACCACTGAACCATACTACCAAAAAGGAGGAGAAAGATGGCAGATAACAAAGATTTGCTGGCATTGACACATGAGGGGGAGAATCCTAAAAACTATATGGGAGCGGTTACACCACCTATTTTTATGAATTCGCTACACGTATTTGATACAGTAAAAGATTATTTTGATGTAGACATATTTGAGGATCAATTCTATTACGGAAGGGCATCAAATCCAACCGTTACAATTTTAGAAAAAAAATTGGCTGCATTGGAGCATGGAAGCAGAGCGGTTGTATTTTCTGCAGGAATGGCTGCTTGCGCAGCAACTATTTTAGCAGTTTGTAAAACGGGAAGTCATATTATTTGTGTGAGAGAAAGTTACGGACCGGTGCAGCATCTTTTAGATGAATTTTTATGTGAAAAGATGAATGTAGAAGTGACGTATGTTGTAGGAAAAGAGGTGCGTGAATTCGAGGAAGCAATTCGACCGGAAACAGACCTTATTATTTTAGAAAGTCCATCTACACTTGTATGTAATGTTGTTGATTTAAAAGCAGTTGCAGATCTTGCTAAAAAGCATCACATCAAAACATACATTGATAATACTTATTCTACACCATTGTTCCAAAAACCATTGGATTTTGGAATTGATGTGGTGATGCATACGATGACAAAGTACATCGGTGGACATAGCGATTTAATTGGAGGCGTACTCATTTCGAAAGACGAAGAATTTATGAGAAAAATCATGGTACAAAGAGACTGGTTTGGTGGTGTTTTAGGACCAATGGAAGCATGGCTTGCAATCAGAGGACTTCGTACTCTTGACGTTCGTATGCAAAAACATTATGAAACGGGAATGAAAGTTGCACAATATCTTGAGAACCATCCTAAAATTGAGCGCGTTTTCTATACAGGACTTCCGTCTCATCCACAGTATGAACTTGCTAGAAAACAACAGTCAGGTGAATGTGGTTTGCTGAGCATAGAAGTAAAAGGGGATGTTTCAGCAGTAGAAACCTTTGTGGATAACCTGAAAATTTTCGAAAAAGGATGTTCTTGGGGGGGATTTGAAAGTTTGGCAATTGCGTTTACTTATAATTGGACAGAGGAACAACTTGCCTTCCATGAATTAAATCGAAATATTGTACGTCTTCACTGTGGTTTGGAAGGTGCGGAAAATCTAATTGCTGATCTTGAACAAGCATTGAATAAAATTTAATCGACGAGGTGCGTTATGGAAGAAACAAAACAAAAACAAATTAAAAAACCAAGTCTGCTTATAGCAGTTCTCCCATTGGTATTTATGTTTGTTACATTATTTTTAGGGTTAATGATTTTTAAAGTAGATATTAAAATTTTATTATTAATGTGTGCCGCATTTACAATATGTATTGCATTATATTTAGGACACACATGGCAAGATGTACAAGATGAAATTGTAGACAAGCTTGCGAAAGCGTTTCCGGCGATCATGATTTTGATTTGTGTTGGACTTATGATTGGTGCATGGATTGTAAGTGGAACAATTCCATATCTTGTATACATTGGACTTCAGATTATCAGTCCTAAATTCATTATTGTTACTTCATTTCTTGTAACTGTTATTTTATCTGTTAGTACAGGAACATCATGGGGGGCAGCAGGAACAGTTGGTGCAGCACTCATGAGTGTAGCAGCAGGAATGGGAGCACCTCTTCCAGCTGTAGCAGGAGCCATCGTGGCAGGCGCATATTTTGGAGATAAGATGTCTCCATTGTCAGATAGTACGAATATGTCTGCAATTGCAACAAATACAAACTTGTATCAGCACATTGGACATATGTTCTATACAACAGTACCAGGATTTATTATTAGTTGTGTTGTATATGTTTTCGCAGGACTTCATTTTGCAAGCAGTGGAGAGATTGGACAAGTTGACGCAATTATTGATGCACTTTCCAAATTATTTCATTTGAGTATGCCGGTTGGATTATTGCTTTTAGTTCCACCAGCAATTGTATTGATTGGTTCTTTAAGAAAAAAACCAACCATACCAGTTATGATGATTTCGTCAGCAGTTGCAGTTATCATTGCAATTACAGTACAAGGATTTTCGTTTTCCACATGTGCTACAAGTATGGTAAGTGGATTTAAGATGGAAATGTTTGCACATCCAGGAATGGATATAAATAACATTGCAGCAGAGGTTCCTGCACTTCTTCAAAGAGGTGGTATGGCTTCTATGATGAATACAGCGTTGATGGCATTTTGTGCCTTTGGATTTATTGGAGCACTTACAATTTCTGGAAGTCTTGATGTGATTCTTGATCGAATCATGAAACATATTCATGGTACAGGACAGTTGATTACGCTTACAGCAGTACTTGGTGTAATCATTATTATTGTAATCGGAGAAGCATCTGTAACCTTCCTTATGATTGGGGGATTATTTAGATCAGAATACATTAAGAGAGGGTTAGAGAGCAAGAACTTGTCTCGGACATTGGAAGATAGTATTACCGTAATTGAACCACTTGTTCCATGGTCCCTTGCCGGTGTGTTTATGACTTCAACACTTGGTGTTCCTACAGTAGAATATGCACCATGGGCAGTATTGTGTTATACAGGAGTTATTTTTGCAATTATCTGGGGATTTACAGGATTTGGCATTGCAAAGATCAAACCATCTAGTGATAGCTATCAAGAATATCTTGAATTAAATAATAAAACAGCAGAAAATTAACAAAAAGAACCCGGCGTGACCGGGTTCTTTTTATATATGCTTTGAACGCGAAAATTGATAACCATATTCATTAATTTCATCAATGATCGCAATGGCTGTGTTTAGATTGCATTTCATAATTGCTTCTGCAAGCTGAAGATGATGAGGAACTGTTTTAAGCCAAATGACATCATTTCCATTTTCTGAATTTTCTTGCTGGACAAAACGATCTTCCCGTATTTTTACGACTAGCTGTAATATCGCTGAGTTCTTTCCACTTTCATATAGGATGTTATGAAAATCATGATCTAAAACATGGCTATAAATTCCATCATGCGAAAGTTTTACCATCTCAGATGCAATTTTTATTAATCGATTTTTTTCCAAAGCCGTTGCATGTTCTATTGCATTTTTGACAGCCTGGTGATCTAATAGACTTTGTAATTCTTGAATTTCTTCAATCGTACAATTATGTAATCGAATGGAAAAGGTGCTATTTTCTCCGTATGGATTTTTAATAAAAATGCCCAAACCCGTTCGAACTTCAATTAAATCGCGATCTTCCAAAATACGAAGTGCTTCGCGGACAGAATTGCGGCTAGCGTGAAGCATTGTTGACATCTCACGTTCGGAAGGTAGCTTGTCTCCGGGGTGTAATCCGTTCATCTGAATATATGAATAGATGGAATCGGAAATCTTAAGAGAAAGCGGTTTTTTTTCGATCGGTTTCAATTCATAATTTGAATTTGACATAATCTCTCCTTTATAGTAACAACTTCAATACATCCAGTATTATAGTAGATAAAATGGCGATTCGTCAAGGATGGAAACCAAAGCTAAAAGAGATGCATTTAGAGCAACTCCTCGAATGTATCATAAAATGTAGGAAATGAGATATGGATACAGTCGCTATCTAAAATGTTGGTATGACCATCTGCCACAAGTGCGGCAATGCTAAAAGCCATAGCAATTCTATGGTCCAATAGTGGATGAATGGTCGCACCTTTTAAAGGATGTCCACCAGTAATGATCATTCCATCTGGGGTAGGAGTAACATTAGCTCCCATTGCTAATAGATTGTCTACAATAGAATCAATTCGGTTACTTTCTTTGTGTTTTAATTCCTCAGCGTCTCGGATAACAGTGGTTCCCTCTGCACAGGCAGCCATAACTGCAATAATCGGAATTTCATCAATTAGTGTAGGAATGATTTCTCCGGAGATGGTTGTTCCATGCAAAGAACTGGTGCGAACAAGAATATCAGCAACAGCTTCTCCACTTTCAGTACGTTGGTTTATGAGAGTAATGTCTCCACCCATGTCATCGCATACTTTTAGGATACCTGATCGCGTTGAATTGATCCCCACATTTTTGATTAATATTTCAGAATCAGGTACTAAAAGTCCTGCAGCAATAAAGTATGCAGCAGAAGAAATATCCCCAGGGACAGTTATTTCTTGCCCATACAACTTATTTCCAGGAGTTATAGTTACAGTATTCTTTGGCGAATGGAGCTCATGTGTGCATAACAAATCTGCTCCAAAACTTTTTAATAAAAGTTCTGTGTGATTTCGAGAAAGAACAGGCTCTGTAACAGACGTTTTGGAATCTGCATACAACCCTGCAAGTAGAATGCAAGATTTAACTTGAGCAGAAGATACAGGGCAAGTATAGTGGATGCCATGTAAATCACTTTTGGTAATATAAAGGGGGGCGCAGCCATTTCGAAGAATACTAGATATATTAGCACCCATTTCCTGCAGAGGATGAAGGATTCGTTTCATTGGTCTTTTTCTTAAAGAGCAATCGCCGGTAAGTTTTGAATCGAAATTTTGACCTGCAAGAATGCCACTTAGCAATCGGGCTGTAGTGCCACTGTTACCAGCATCGAGGATTTCCTCAGGGGGAGTTAAGCCGTGAAGTCCTTTTCCGTGAATGATGGTTTCGCTTTGATCTTGCTCAATATCAACGCCAAGTTTACGAAAACAATTTATAGTAGAAAGGCAATCTTCTCCATTTAAAAAATTGTGAATGTTTGTTGTTCCCTCTGCAATAGATCCAAACATAATAAGGCGGTGAGAAATAGATTTATCGCCGGGAATTGTAATTGTGCCTTTTAGTCCTGTGATTGATGTAAGTTCCATAGTCTAGTCACTCCTTTGGTCAAAAATGCTGTTTTCATTAGTTTAACACTATAAATAAGAAAAGTAAACGTGTAAAATATTAAGAATTATTTTACTGTAAAAATAGTGGATTGAACAATATAAAATCGATAAATAAAAAATAAATTGTAAAAATTCAATAAAAGAGTTGTATTATTGCAAAGTTTTTAGTACAATATCAACATAAACGTGTGAGCCGCACGGCAAATAGGCAAAAAACACAGGAAAGACACAACAAGGAGGCAGCATCATGAAAGTTTACAGAACAGACGAGATTAGAAACGTAGTATTACTTGGTCACGGCGGATGTGGAAAAACAAGTCTTACAGAAGCTATGTTGTATGTATCAGGAGCAACAAATCGTATGGGTAAGATTTCAGACTCCAACACAGTCAGTGATTTTGATAAAGAAGAGCAAAAGCGTGGCTTTTCAATTAATACCACATTGGTTCCAATTGAATGGGAAAAAGCAAAGATCAATATTCTTGATACTCCGGGATATTTTGATTTTGTTGGAGAAGTGGAAGAAGCAGTAAGTGCTGCAGATGCAGCGGTTATTGTAGTGTCTGGAAAAGCTGGCGTGCAAGTCGGTACAGAAAAAGCATGGGAGCTTTGTGATAAGTACAATTTGCCACGTATGATTTATGTTACAGAGATGGATGTAGACGATGCAAGTTTCCGCCAGGTAGTGGAAGATTTAACGGAAAAATATGGAAAGAAAATTGCACCACATTTCCAACCGATTCGTGAAAATGAGAAATTAGTTGGTTATGTTAACATCATTAAAAATGCAGCAAGAAGATATACAGGATTGGGACAAAGAGAAGAGTGTGAAATTCCAGATTACTGTATGCCAAACTTAGAAAAGTTAAGGGATTCTCTTATGGAGGCAGTTGCCGAAACAAGCGATGAATTTATGGAACGTTATTTTGCAGGGGAAGAGTTCTCTATAGAAGAAATTCGAGCAGCAATGCGTACAGAAGTTATGGATGGGGACATTGTTCCAGTTGCTATGGGATCCAATGTACAGGCGCAAGGGGTTGCTAATTTATTATCTGATATTGTTCGATTTTTCCCAAGTCCAGATAAGAAAAAATGTGCAGGATTAAATCGCCGAACCAATGAATTGTACGAAGCAGATTATGACTTTTCTAAGGCAAAGAGTGCATATGTATTCAAGACAATGGTTGATCCATTTATTGGAAAATACTCTTTCGTAAAAGTATGCTCTGGAGTGTTAAAAGGAGACGATATTCTTTATAATGCAGATACAGATGCAGAAGAAAAACCAGGAAAATTATATACCATGTGCGGTAACAAACCAGCAGAGGTTTCAGAACTTTTTGCAGGTGATATTGGAGCAATTGCAAAACTTAGCAATACACGCACAGGTGATACGCTCTCTACAAAGACAACACCACTTACATATGCAAGGACAGAATACTCCGTTCCATATACCTACATGAAATATACCGTTGATAATAAAGGGGATGAAGATAAAGTTTCTCAAGCACTTGCTAAGATGATGGCAGAAGATGTAACACTTCGTACGGTAAATGACAGTGAAAATCGTCAAGCGCTACTTTATGGTATGGGAGATCAACATTTAGAAGTTGTTGCAAGTAGATTAGCAGCAAGATATAAGGTACAGATTAAATTAGAAACACCAAAAGTTGCATTTAGAGAGACAATTCGCAAGAATTCAGATGTAGATACCAAATATAAGAAACAATCTGGTGGTCATGGACAGTACGGACATGTAAAAATGAGATTCGAACCATCTGGTGATATGGAAACGCCATACATTTTCGAGGAAGAGGTTGTAGGTGGAGCTGTTCCAAAGAATTATTTCCCAGCAGTAGAAAAAGGATTACAAGACTCTGTTGGAAAGGGGCCTCTTGCGGGATATCCAGTTGTTGGAGTGAAGGCGGTCCTTTATGATGGATCTTATCATCCAGTTGATTCTTCAGAAATGGCGTTTAAGACAGCTACTTGTCAGGCGTTTAAAAAAGGATTTATGGAAGCATCCCCAGTGCTTCTAGAGCCAATTGCAACTGTAAAAGTAACAGTTCCAGATGAGTACACAGGAGATGTCATGGGAGATTTAAATAAAAGACGTGGTCGTGTGCTTGGAATGAATCCACTTCCAGGTGGAAAGCAAGAAATTGAGGCTGACATTCCAATGACAGGTTTATTTGGATACTGTACCGTTCTTCGCTCAATGACAGGTGGAAGAGGAAATTATTCCTATGAGTTTGCGAGATACGAGCAGGCTCCATCAGATGTACAAGAAAGAGAAATTGCAGCTAGAGCAGCAGAGGAATAGAGAGTATTTAATAAAGAAAGAAAATGGGAGTTGTAGTCAGTTTTACAACTCCCTATTTTGTTGGAAAAGTATTTTCTTTCTTAAAAAAGTTTTATATAATAAACTTCATAGAAGAAATTAAGAGAAAAAGGAGGAAGAAAAAATGTTGTTTTTATGTTATTCAAAATGAACAACTTGTAAAAAAGCCGGGAAATGGCTTTTAGAGCATGGGATTTCGGTTGAAGAAAGAGAAATAAAAACCTTTAATCCTACAAAAGATGAATTAAAAGAGTGGTATCAGAAAAGTGGATTACCGTTGAAGAAATTTTTTAATACAAGTGGTAATCTTTACAAAGAAATGAAATTAAAAGATCAATTGCCAACTATGACTGAAGATGAGCAGTTAGAACTTTTGGCGACAGATGGTATGCTTGTGAAAAGACCAATTTTAGTAGCCGAAGATCAGGTGTTGGTTGGATTCAAAGAAAAAGACTGGGAAGATCAATTGTTATAATAACATAATAAAATTAAAGAAAGGCCCCCGATTTTTACTCGGGGGCCTAAAAATTTAGTATTAATATTACAATAATGCTTCGTAAAGTTTATCTGTAGGTCTTGGAATTACAACACTGTTTACTTTCAATTCACTAACAGAATCAGCAGCGTTAACAGCAGCAGTAACCGCACTTACGTCACCACACATTGTTACAAAACCTTTACCACCAACAGCAAATCCTGTACGAATTTCCATAAGATGTACATCAGCAGCTTTGGCAGCTGTATCAGCAGCAACAATAGCAGATGCTACAGAATAGAATTCGATGACACCAACAGCTCCTTTTACAGGTACTTCTGTAGTATTACTGATAGCAGGCATAAGCTGATCACTTACGTTAGCAATTAAAAGTTTGTCTACAAGGAAAGGCCCTGCAATTTCTTCTCCCACGCTCATAGCGGCATTTACGCTACTAGTATCTCCGCCAATAATGATCATATATTTACCTGGACATAAAGTGGAGGCTCTTAATAATTCAACCTCAGCAGATTTAAGCACGTGATCACAAGTTTCAATTCCTTTTGCTATACTAGATAGCTCTAACATTCCAACTGAATTTCCCATTTTCGATTCCTCCATTAGTTTACATTAATTCTGACACCGGCTGGTGTAACTTCTGCGACTGTTCCGTTTACACTTGCATGAATGTTAGCAGATAACGCTTTTTCGTCAGCCTGTCCGATTAAGTCGTCTTTATGTACTACATCTCCAACGTTTACAACTGGAGTTGCAGGTTTTCCAATGTGCATAGACATAGGAATAAATACTTCTTTAGGAAGTAACTCTTTTAGTTCATGAGCATGAAGGCCGTTATACTGAGAAAGACCAAGTCTTGCAATTAAGCGGTCAGTAGGTACACGGTTTAAATCGATCGTAGGTCTGGCTACTGGATGAGGAGTTTTGTCTACCTGAATTCCTCGTTCTCTTAATTTTCCTTTCATGTAGTCATTTACTTTTCTTGGAGAAAGTCCCATAGGACATGAGAACATCTCACAGACACCACAGCTTGAACAGTTAGCAGCAGTCCCAAAGTATTTTGTGAATTCTTCGTTTGATTCTACAAAATCTTCACGCCATATGTTGCGCATAACAAGATGTGGAGTCATGTCGTGTCCTGTTTGGAAACGAGGACATAGATCCGTACACATACGACACTGAATACAAGCACTCTTTGCTTGATGTTTTAATCTTTCAATTGGAGCTTGTACTTTCTTAATAAGGTAGTGATCTTTTGGAAGAACGATTACGTTTCCGGTTGTCTTTGTTACGATTTGTTTATCAATGTCTTGGTCTTCGTAGAAAACTTTACCCATCATAGGTCCACCCATGATAATAGCGTAATCAGAAATTTTTGGCTCTGCAGCTTGAATACATTCTCTAATAGATGTTCCAATAGGAACTTTTAGCATAATTGGTTCTTTCACTTCACCTACAACAGAAAGATATTTATCAGAAACTTTTTTGTTTTCTGTAACAGCTTGATAGATTCCAAGAATCGTTCCAACGTTGTCTACAACTGCGCCAACCTCAATTGGAATTCCACGTTCAGGTACAGTCTTACCAGTTACTTGCTGAACAATGATCTGTTCGTCACCTGCTGGATAGTAGGTTCTCATTGGGAAGATTTCAATGTTTGCATGATTCTTGTCAATGGCTTCCTGTAATGCAGCAATTTCGGCTTTGTATTTAGCTTTTAGTGCAATGTAACGCTTTGGAGCTTCTAAATGATCTGCGATATAAGTGATTCCTTTGATTAATTCATCGGCAAAAGTTCTGCATAAGAATTTGTCTGTCTCAATCAATGGCTCACACTCGGCAGCGTTAACAATGAAATATTCAGCCTTCGTGTTTAACTTTATGTGCGTAGGAAATCCTGCCCCACCGGCTCCTACAATGCCGGCTCCTTTTACTGTTTCGATTAAATTCATATTGTTCTTCTCCATTCATTGATTCTGGATATACTTAAATACGCATTCATTATAACACAAATCACAAAAAAACAATAGGTTTTTTGCATAATATTCTAAAATTTTTAATGAAAAGCAATAAAAACCACAGAAAATCAATTAAAAACATTGATTATTTGTTGGTTTTATTGGTGTTATATAAAGAGGCTTCTTAATGCATTTAAAAGTTTTGTGTTTTCGTCTGGGAAAAGAATGCAAAAGCGGATAAATTCACCGTTTAAATGTGGAAAAGATGAGCAATCACGGATCATAAGTCCTTTTTTTATACAATATTCGAAAACATCAAATGCAGTGACCTTTTCTTTTTTAATCCTCACAAGAAAAAAATTAGCATAGGATTCATAAACCTCTAATTGCTGGAAGCTTCGTAAAGCTTTTAAAATGCGTGTTCGCTCAGAAGTGATTAACTGGTTAGTTTTAGTGATATACTCTGCGTCACTAAACAACAGTTCTCCGGCATAGGCTCCAATACTATTTAATGACCATGGGATTTGTAAATCCTTTATACGAGTGAAAATAAGCTCATTACTTGTGATCGCGTATCCAAGACGAAGACCAGGGGCTGCAAAAAATTTAGAAACACCTCGAAGCACAATAAGATTGTCAAAAGAATCGGTAAGTGGAACCGCAGTAATGGAATGGAAATCTTGACAAAATTCAACATATGTTTCATCAATCATTACGAATGTGTGTTGTGCTTTACAAAAACTTAAAATTTCTTTTAATTCTGATTGAAAAATTACAGAGGAAGTAGGGTTGTTTGGATTGCACAAAATCAAAAGATCATACCCCTCTTTTAAAACGGAAAGGAAATTTGATACATCAAGTCGAAATTGATCTTCGTACTTCAAATGGTAGTAGGAAATTTGACTGTCACAGAAGGACAATTCACGACTATATTCGGAATAAGTAGGACCTAAAATTAATGTTCTTTTTGGAGAGAGTTGTCCAATCAGAAGGGAGATTAATTCTGTAGCTCCATTTCCAACAAGAATATGTTGGGAAGGAACCTGACAATAGGTATGAATAGAATTTCGAAGAGCAGTATATTCACGGTCAGGGTAAGCGGAAAGTAAATCTAAATGTTTAGATATCTTATCTTCTACTGTTTTTGATAAACCAAAGGGATTTACATTACCACTAAAACAGGTAATTTGATCCTTTGGTATGTGGTAGTATTTTTCTACTTTTTCGAGGTCACTTCCATGAAATTGCGGCTTTGTATTCATGTATACAATCCTCCTTTAATTTATTTTAATCAGCCATTGCAAGAAATGATGATTTAATGCTATAATTTATTATAGCGTGCTTATGTAAAAATGCAATGTAAAAGCAATGAAAAAAGATGAGTAGGTGACGAATTTGAAGAATAAAATTAAGCGCCTTGCGAAAGGTGATTTTCACATTCAACAACCGGAAATTACATTTCCGGAAACACGAATTATTATGCGTGTAGGCGAAGGAGAATTATACAAAGGAAGTTTTTCTTTACAAAATCAAGGAGAGGGAACGATTAGAGGCCTGGTGTATTCTTCTTCTTACCGAATCCATTGTGAGGAACAAGGATTTGATGGCAATCCAGTTAATATATATTACACATATGATGGGACAGGTTTAGTGCCAGGTCATGTCGAAAAAGGAACATTTACGATTGTTTGTAATGGCGGTGAATATGACATTGCTTTTACAGCAATTATTGAAAAACCATTTGTTATGACAAGCCATGGAAAAGTGCAAAGTTTAGAAGATTTCAAGCGACTAACGTTTAAAGATCCTGACGAGGCAGAAAAGTTATTTCGATCTAGAGATTTTTATACAATTCTTAAATATGAGGATAAAAGAATACAGGCTCTCTATGAAAATATGAGACGCTGGGAATTAGATCGGGGGGCATTAGAAGAGTTTTTAGTAGGGTGCAAACAAAAAGAAAAAATGTTCTTAACATTAGAAGAGGACAGTCGTGCATTTATGGAAGTTGATGAGGTACGAAAGGCTACACTAGTTGTAAAAAAGAACACGTGGGGCTTTCTACCAATCACAGTACGAACAGAAGGCGCTTTTTTATCGGTTGAACAATCTTTCTTTACAACAGATGAATTTATTGGAAATAGTTATCATCTTGAATATTTGTTAACAGAACAAAAGCTTCATAAAGGTAGTAATTATGGAAAGATTATATTGGAGACACCATATGAAACTTTGGAATGCGAAGTGATTGTTGAAAAAGACATCACAAGAGAGGAAGAACAACGAGATGATGACAAAGAGTTTGTAAGTATTCTAAAGCGTTACCTAGTTTTTGTGGAAGAAAAATTAGATCTTCATACTTGGACAGAAGAGTCGCTTTCTAAAATCGAACGTTTAAGAGAAAAGAATACATCTAATGAATGGTACTTGCTTGTTCATGCGCATATCTGCCTTCTAGGAGAACGCTATGAAGAAGCAAAAGGAATTCTTGAGTCTTATAATTATAACAGATTTGCCATTGGAAAAAATGTAGAATTGAGTTCGTATTATCTTTATTTAACAACCTATTTAAGCAATGATTCTATTGGTCAAAGAAAGGTAGCAGAGGAACTTTCAAAATCTTACATGAAAAATCCAGACAGTTGGAAGATTTTATGTATGCTGATCAATGTGGATTCTGAGTATAAGATTTATAGCGAAAGACTTCGGGTGCTAGAGCAACATTTCTATGAAGAAAAGACCAACAGTGTTTGGTTTTATCTCGAAGCGTTTCGTTGTTTTAGAGACAATAGTTCTTCTTTGAAAAAATTGGGGCAATTTGAAATTAGCGTACTTCATTTTGCAGTAAAATATAAATTAATGACGAAAGAATTAGCATTGTATACTGCAAATCTTGCGAGCCAGCTAAAATTTTTTGATTTACATTTATTTCATACGCTTGTGCTTTCTTATGATTTGTATGAGGAAACGATGATTCTGAATGCAATTTGCACACTTTTGGTAAAAGGTAACTGTATAGATAATTGCTACTTTAAATGGTATGAAAAAGCGGTGGAATCGGAACTTAAAATTGCGCAGCTATACGAATATTATATGGCTTCGATTAATGAAAGTTCTTTTTGTAAACCATTGCCAAGATCTGTGTATTTGTATTTCATGCATGGAAACAATCTAAATGATCAAAAGCGCTCATTGTTATATGCGAATTTAATCACGTTTGAAGATGAATCCAGTGAAATCTACGCACATTACCGGGATGAGATGGAAACATTTGCGTGGAGTCAATTGGAAAAACGTCACATTAGTGAGGAACTTCGTATTATTTATAAACGATTTTTAGAAGAACGGTTTTTAAATAAAGAACGAGTAAATGCTTTAAATGACATTTGTCATGCCTATGAAATTACGACAAAAGTGCCAAATATGAAATTTGTACTTGTTATAGCAGAGGATGGTACAATTACACAACGCGTTCCATATAAAGATGCTGGAACACAAGTTATGATTTATGCGAAAACAGATAGAATTGTTTGGGAGTCTATGAGCGAACGACATTATGTAGATACCATTCCTTATGAAAGTCGCAGATTATTTTATGAATTGCGTTATATGGACATGTGCAGAAGAGCATTTCATACAATGCGTTCCAATCAAGAAGATGCACAAGCGGAGCCTCTTACAGTTGAAATTGTAAAAGAAAAAGGATTTGAAAATTACAAAGAAGAAGAGTTGCTAGGACTTTGCAGTAAAACGATTCGAGAAAATAATTACGATAATGATGATTTCCTTACGTATGTGTGCTTTGATCTATTTAAAAAAGGGCAGTATGATAAGGTGATTCTTACATATCTTGCAATGTATTATTGTGGTGCTACGTCTGATATGAAAAAGCTTTTTAGAGAGGCAAAAGAGTATGGGGTACACACACATAAACTAGGGGAACGTATTCTTACACAGATGCTTTTTTCTGAGGAATTATTTTTGGAATCTCAGATTTTTGAAGAATATTATTCAGAAGGAGCATACATTGGGTTGCAACAAGCCTATTTAGGGTATATGGCTCGAGGATACATTGTAGAGAATAGAAAGATAAGCAAAAGTGTGATTGACATTATATGCAAGGAATATGAAAAAGGAGAAGACACCATTGATATTTGCAAAATTGCAGTTCTTAAATATTATTCCACAAGACAATACGATGCTACGACGAGAAAAACATTAAAGAAATTTTTGCAGGAATTAAGTGGAAAGCAAATTTATTTTCCGTTTTTTATGGCATATGAAAAAGATTGGCTAGTTGAGCTACAATTGTGGGACAAGACTTTGATTGAATACAAAGGGCAAAAAGGAAGTAGAGTAATGTTATATTATCAGTTGCAAAAAGGAAATGGAGATGCAGTGGAATACTCTACAGAAGTGTTGAGCCCAATGTATGAAAATATATATGTAAAAAAATTTGTCCTCTTTGCAAATGAAAAATTAAAATATTATTTCAAAGAAATCATCGATGGAAATACCTACCGAAGTGAAAAGCAGATCTGTACGAAAGATTCTGTAGAAAAAGAATTTGGAAGATATGGAAAGTTAAATGAAATTCTCAAATGTGAGGGAGAAAGTAGAGAGAAAAAGATGGAGAAGTATGCGATTGAAGATACAATTGCAACCCAAATATTTGGGCAATATCAATAGCAAAGATATGTAAGGAGGCCGTCTTAGATGGAAACAGGCAATATAATCGGATATGAAATAAATGATAAAACCTGTCAGATTAGTTTTTATAATGATACTTTAGAAGAACCAGAGACATTGGTGGTAGATGAAGATAATTATCAGATTCCCTTAATTATAGGGAAGCTTCGAGATACATGGGCCTATGGTAAAGAAGCAAAACGCCTTGTTTCAGTGAAAGAAGGATTTACGGTAACAAGGTTGCTAGAAAAGAGTCTGGCAGGAGAAAAAATTGAGTTTGGTGAAGAAAGCTATGAGGCAGTTTGGCTTTTGTCAAAATTCATACAAATGTCGTTGCAGTCTTTTACAAAAATTGATGCCATTGTATTTAGTGTACCAGAATTATCGGAAGAAATAGCAAAGATGTTACGTGGAATTGCCTCTCGGATGAACATTGAAAAAAGTCATATTTTTATCCAGGATTATAAAGAAAGTTTTTGCAATTATCTTTTTTATCAACCCAAAGAATTATGGCAATACGAGGCGGCTTTGTTTAGTTGTAATCGAAACGAAATTAAAGCATACATGCTTCGTCGATTAAAACCTGGAATGGGTGGTGGAAAAGCAACATTTGTTACAGTTGATGAAGTTGCTAGTGCCCATATTAAAGAACTTGCAGCTGTATATCCAGTATTGAATGAAGATAAAGCGAAAGATGCTGACGTTATTTTCCAAAGATTTATCGAAAGTGTTTTTGATAAAAGGATTGTATCGTCTGTGTTTTTAACAGGAGATGGATTTGAAAATAATTGGTACCCGTCATCTTTACGAGTTTTGTGCAATGGCAGAAGAGCATTTATTGGAAATAACTTGTATAGCAAGGGTGCATGTTATACAGCGTATCGGAAAACGTACATCCATGTAGAAGATCCTGTGTACTTATCAGAGTCAAAACTAACAGATCAAATTACGTTGAATCTTCGTGTTGACGGACAAGAGATGTGGTATCCAATCGTATCGTGGGGAACGCACTGGTATGAGTCTGATAATCAATGGGAAATATTACTTGAAAAAGTAGAGGATATAGAACTACGAATTGAGTCACTGGTTCAAGGAACCGTAAAGACAGAAGTAATCAAGATGAATCGATTTCCACACAGAGGAGAATATTCCATGCGCATTCAATTAGAAACACTATTTTTGGATGAAAAAACTTGTAAAATTACAGTCCGCGATCTAGGGTTTGGAGAATTTTTCCTTCCTACAGATTTTCATGAGGAGAAAATTATACATTTAGGAGGCAACGATGGGAAGTTTAATTCTTTGTCATAACAGACACGCAGTGAATCCATATGAAATCACACGAATTCATTGTAAAATTTATACAATTGAAGAATTGTGTTATTATCTGTGTAACAATCTATATTTAATAGACTATACAATTATGAATGAACAACTGTTAAATTGGTTAGAAGAAGAGTTGGGTTTGGCAAGTTTAGCATTAAAATTAAGGGATGAGATGCATACACACGGATCAGTTGAGTTATTTGTACTTACGATTCTAAAGAGTTCAGGAATTTATAGAGAACATGAAATGATCAAGATTCAGAACGTGTTAGAACGACTGAAAAATCAAAAAGATATTGAACGTCAAAAGTACAAAGGAGACAATTTACTTGAAAGTGGTGAGATTGAAGAAGCCATTCTTGTTTATCATGGAATTTTAAATGAAGAAAAAGATGATAGTGTGGATCCGAAGTTTTATGGAAAAATATATGCAGCATTGGGAGCGGCATATGGGAGAATGTTTTTGTATCAAGAGTCAGCAAAAATGTATGATCGAGCATACCAAATATGTGAAGATAAAAAATTATTAAAACCATATCTTTATGCTTCTTATAAGTATATGTCGATGGAAGAATATCATATTTTGCTTACAAAACATGATGACTATGTGGAAATTAATGCAAAGATGCGTGAAGAAATCGAAGAGATAAAAAATAATCTTCAGTTGGAATTAACAGATTCACTCATAGAAAAATGGAAACAGCAGTATAGGAGAAGTCATATATGAGAACAGATCGTTATATAAGCCCACTTTCTGAACGTTATGCAAGTCGAGAAATGCAATATATTTTTTCCCAGGAGAAGAAATTTAAAACCTGGAGGAAACTGTGGATTGCTTTGGCTGAAGCAGAAAAAGAATTGGGACTAGATATCACACAAGAGCAAATTGAGGAATTAAAAGCACACGCAGAGGAGTTAAATCTAGATGTTGCAAATGAGAGAGAAAAAGTGGTTCGACATGACGTGATGGCGCATGTATATGCCTATGGTGCACAGTGCCCAAAGGCAAGAGCAATTATACATCTAGGAGCAACAAGCTGCTATGTTGGAGATAATACTGATTTAATTTTAATGGCAGAAGCTTTAAAATTGGTGCGAAAAAAACTTATTAATGTGATTGAAAAATTAGCGGAGTTTGCAGAAAAATATAAGGATTTGCCAACACTTGGCTATACACACTTTCAGCCAGCACAACCTACGACGGTTGGAAAAAGGGCTACACTTTGGATTCAGGAGTTTATGATGGACCTTGAGGATCTTGACTATGTTCTTAGCAGTTTGAAATTGTTAGGATCAAAGGGAACAACAGGTACGCAGGCAAGTTTTTTAGAGCTTTTTGACGGTGACCAAGAAAAGGTAAAAAAAATTGATTCTATAATTGCCAAAAAACTAGGGTTTCAATCTTGCTATCCAGTGTCAGGACAAACATATTCTAGGAAAGTGGATCAAAGAGTTTTAAATGTTTTATCTGGAATTGGGACAAGTGCGTATAAGTTTGCCAATGATATTCGTATGTTACAACACCTAAAGGAAGTAGAAGAGCCATTTGAAAAATCTCAGATTGGTTCTTCGGCGATGGCATATAAAAGAAATCCGATGAGAAGTGAACGGATCTGCGCATTGTCTCGTTATGTAATGATTGATGCAATAAATCCAACAATCACCGCATCAACCCAATGGTTTGAACGTACATTAGATGATTCTGCAAATAAGCGTTTAAGTGTTCCAGAAGGATTTCTTGCAGTAGATGGAATTTTAGGACTATGTATAAATGTTGCGGATGGGCTCGTAGTATATCCACGTGTGATTGAAAAACACTTGATGGAAGAACTTCCATTTATGGCTACGGAAAATATTTTGATGGATGCCGTAAAAGCTGGTGGCGATCGGCAAGAATTACATGAAAAAATTCGTTTGCTTTCTATGGAAGCGGGACGAAATGTAAAAGAATTTGGGAAAGAAAACAATCTCTTGGAACTGATTGCAGAAGATGATGCTTTCCCTTTGTCACTAGAAGAGTTAGAAAATACAATGAATCCCACAAAATATACTGGGTGTGCAAACGAACAGGTCGAGTCTTATCTTCAGACAGTAGTTAAACCAGTCTTAATGGAAAATAAAAAAGAACTTGGAATAGAAACACAAATAACAGTATAAGAGGCACGTAATGGAGAAAGATTACAAATTAATTATGCGCACAGCAATTCGTGCTGGAGAAGTGATGCTTAAAAGTGGTGCGGAGACACATCGCGTGGAAGATACGATGTGCTATATCTTACGCACGGCAGGTACAGAAACGGTAGAAGCAAATGTTACAATGACAGGGATCATGGCTACACTGAATCATCCGGATATGGAGCCAGTTACTGAAATTAAAAGAGTTCAAGAGAGAGGAACAAATTTAAATCGTGTAATGGAAGTGAATGATATTTCACGAAAATACTGTGCTGGGGAGATTAGCATCGAAGAAGCATATTCGAGAATTTGCAAAATAAAAGGAAAACAATACAGCGTATCGGTATATAATTTAGCAACGATGTTTGTTCCAATAGGTTTTGCAATGCTCTTTGGTGGCGGAGCAAAAGAGACATTAACATCTGCTGTAGCAGGGCTGGTGCTTGCAGGTATCATTACAATAGGTAAAAGAATTCACTTGAAATCGTTTATTTTAAATGTAGTGTCTGCATTTGGAATTGCGATAACAGCCATCCTATTTACAAAACTATTGCCAGGAGTAGATCATAATATTGTAATTGTGAGCGGAATTATGCCATTGGTTCCAGGTGTGGCCATTACAAATGCCATTCGTGACACCTTAGAGGAAAATTATATTTCTGGTGCCGCAAGGATACTGGAAGCCTTTGTCACGGCTGCTGCAGTAGCACTTGGAGCGGGAATTGGACTAAGTTGTATGCAGGCGATAGGAGGCGGATTATGGTGACAATTCTATGGGGTGGACTTGGATCATTTATAGCAATTGTTGCATTTGCGACACTTTTGGAAACACCAAGAAAACACCTTTTTCATGCAGGAATAACAGGAGCAGTTGGAGGTTTCGTCTATCTGATCAGTATGGCCTGTAATAAAGATGTTGTGATTTCCTCTTTTTTTTCAGCCCTTGCAATTTCTTTCACATCTCATATTTTTGCAAGGGTATTTAAGGCGCCAGTAACCATCTTTTTAATTGCTGGAATACTTCCTACTGTACCGGGGGCTGGAATGTACAGAATTGTATATTATATTATTGCCGGAAACAATGCTATGAGTAGTTATTATTTTATTCAGACATTGGAAATTGCAGGAATGATTGCACTGGCTGTATTTATAGTGGACAGTGTTTTTAAAATTACTGTGAAGAAAAAGCAATAAATGAAAACGATTTGTGTGTTGAACATTTAGAGGAGTTGTTTTATAATAAGAAAGTTAAAGAATATTTCAATCAGAAAGAGATGAGGAAAAATGAGTAAAGTAAGAACACGATTTGCACCTAGTCCTACTGGGAAAATGCATGTAGGTAATTTAAGAACAGCACTGTATGCATATCTTATTGCGAAACATGAAGGTGGAGATTTTATTCTTCGCGTGGAAGATACAGATCAGGAGCGTTATGTAGAAGGCGCATTAGATATTATATATAGAACATTAGAAAAGACAGGTTTGATCCACGATGAAGGTCCAGATAAAGATGCAGGCTATGGACCATACGTGCAAAGCGAAAGAAATGCAGCAGGCCTTTATTTAAAATATGCGAAGCAACTTGTAGAACAAGGAGACGCATATTATTGTTTTTGTGATAAAGAGCGATTGGATTCGCTTAGAACTTCTGTTTCAGAAGATGGCACAGATATTGTGAAGTATGACAAACATTGTCTTCATCTTTCAAAAGAGGAAGTTGAGGCAAATTTAGCAGCTGGAAAACCTTGGGTAATTCGTTTAAATGTTCCAACAGAAGGTACCACTTCTTTTGAAGATGAGATTTATGGAACAATTACAGTTCCAAATGAAGAATTAGATGATATGATTTTGATCAAGTCAGATGGATTTCCAACTTATAACTTTGCCAACGTAATTGACGATCATCTTATGGAAATTACACATGTTGTTAGAGGAAATGAGTACCTTTCTTCTGCACCGAAGTATAATCGTTTATATGAAGCTTTTGGATGGGACATTCCTGTTTATGTTCACTGCCCACTGATTACAGATGAAAATCATAAAAAATTAAGCAAGCGATGCGGACACTCTTCTTACGAAGATTTGATCAATCAGGGATTTGTTTCTGAGGCGGTGGTAAACTTTGTAGCGTTATTAGGCTGGAGCCCAACAGATAATCAAGAAATTTTTTCGTTGGAAGAACTTGTAAAAGCCTTTGATTATCATCATATGAGTAAATCACCTGCGGTATTTGATCCGGTGAAATTACGTTGGATGAATGGGGAGTATTTAAAGGCCATGGATGAGGAGCATTTCTTTGAGATGGCAAAACCTTATATCCAAGAAGTGGTTACAAAAGATTATGATCTAAGAAAGATCGCAGCTATGGTGAAGACAAGAATAGAGGTGTTCCCGGATATTCATGATCAGGTTGATTTCTTTGAAAAAGTGCCGGAATATGATGTGGCAATGTATACCCATAAGAAGATGAAAACAAATGCACAGACTTCATTAGAAGTGTTAAATGAACTTCTTCCAATCTTGGAAAAACAAGAGGACTATAGCAATGATGCATTGTTTGAATTACTAAAAGGCTATGCGACGGAAAAAGAGTATAAAGTAGGATATGTAATGTGGCCACTTCGTACAGCAGTATCTGGAAAGCAAAACACACCAGGTGGCGCAACAGAACTTATGGAAATTTTAGGAAAAGAAGAGTCTATTAAGAGAATAAAAGAAGCAATTCAAAAATTAAGTTAAGAGAGGTATGTATGGGTTTCAATAAAGCTCAGACAACAGCAATCAAGCACGGAACAGGTCCGTGTCTCGTCCTTGCAGGTCCCGGTTCCGGGAAAACCTTGACCATCGTAAATCGAATTAAATATCTCACAGATGTATTAAAAGTAAGACCAGAAGAAATTCTGGTCATTACTTTTACAAAGTATGCAGCAAAAGAAATGAAACAGAGATTTTTAAAATTAACACAGCAATATTCATCACCAGTTACGATTGGAACATTTCACGGGATTTATTATGGAATATTAAAGTGGGCATATCGCTTTGGACCTGAAAATATATTATCCGAAAAAGAAAAGCAGCAACTAGTATCTTATGCTGTAAGTAAGGAAAAACTAGACATTTTGGATATGGAAGATTTTTTGGCGGATATCATGTCAGAAATTGGACTTGTAAAAAATAGCAGAATAAAACCAGAAGAGTTTGTATCAAAAAAATGTGATAAAGAAGCATTTTATAATATTTACATGACTTACGAATCAGAGCGTAAAAAAAGAAGAAAAATTGATTTTGATGATATGCTTGTATTATGTTATGAGTTGTTCAAACAAAGACCAGACATTTTAAAACTTTGGCAGAAAAAATTTAAATACATATTGATAGATGAATTTCAGGATATTAATCAGATTCAATATGACGTGATAAAAATGCTGGCGGCTCCAGAAAATAATTTGTTTGTGGTTGGAGATGATGATCAGTCGATTTATGGATTTCGAGGAGCAGACGTTAAAATTATGTTCCGTTTTTTGAAGGAATTTCCGAATGCAAAACAAATTGTACTTAATAGGAACTATAGGTCGACTAAAAACATTTTCAACACAGCTCAAAAAGTCATTCGATGGAATCAGATGCGTTTTGAAAAGAAAATAGATGCTCAGAAAGAAATGGGGAAAAGTGTGCATGTGCAAGAAGTTAAAGATGCAGCACAGGAGCAAGAATATGTACTAGATGACGTGGAAAGACGTCTAAAAGAGGGGATAAAGGCAGAGGATATAGCGATTCTCTTTCGACTAAATTCGGATGCGAGATCCATTGTAGAAGGCCTTTTGAAAAGAGGGATTCCGTTCAATATGAGGGAATATATGCCAAATCTTTACGAGCATTTTATTGCAAAGGATGTTGCGACTTATTTCAAAATGGCGATGGGTAGTAGAAAAAGACAGGATTTTTTAATGATCATGAATCGACCAAATCGGTATATTTCAAGGCAGGCATTAGAAAAGAAAGAACCAACCTTTGAAGATCTTCGAAGATTTTATATAGATAAAGAGTGGATGCAAGATCGAATCGACCAATTTGAATGGGATTTAAAAATGATTTTGAAAATGGAACCGAATGCTGCCATCAAACATCTTCGGAAAAAAGTAGGTTATGATGATTTTTTGAGAGAATATGCTTTGGAAAAAGGGGTCAATGTTACAGAACTTTTCGATGTGTTAGATGAGTTAGAAGAAGCGTGTATGCCGTATCATTCTTTGGAAGAGTGGTTTGTTCATGTAGAGGAATATACACAGGCATTAAAGAACAAACAAATACATAAGAATGAAACGAGTAATGGAGTTCATTTATTAACAATGCATGCGTCCAAAGGGTTAGAATTTAATACGGTATATATCATAGAAGCAAATGACGGGCAGATTCCTTACAAAAAATCATTAAAAGAACATAAGGAAGAGGAAGAAAGAAGACTGTTTTATGTTGCTATGACTAGAGCAAAAGAAGAGTTAAAAATCTCCTATGTCAAAGTGAAAAATGGGCGAGAGGCGTCAGCATCTAGATTTATCGATGAAATATTTAAAGCGGCTAGAAAATAGGAAATCCTATTCTTTAGCCGCTTTTGTAAGGGAGTTATTCGTCATCAGAATCTAAATCTTCGTATTCTTGTGTATCAAGCCATTCGTCAAACTTGTCAGCAACACGTTCGTATTCGTCATCATCTTCAATGTTGTCAAGAGTTGGCTCTCCATCTTCTGTTTCTAAGAAACGATACAAGAATACTTCTCCATCTTCATTGTTCCCATCTTCGTCAAGAGGAAGTAAAGCAATGTACTTTTGTGCATCTACTTCAAAAATTGTAAGTACTGCACATTCTAATTCTTCATCATTGTCCAAAGTTAATGTAACTGTTAAAGTTTCGTTTTCGTTCATAGTGTTCTCCTTTATCTTCCATAGGTTTCACTTTATGTGAATAATATAGTTTTACTCTAACAAAAAGATAGGAAAAAAGCAAGAAAAACATCACGAAAACATCACAGTATTTCTATTGACATTAACTAGAAAACTTGTAGAATTAAAAGTGCGAGTGTATATCTTTCAATTATAAAAGAAAAGTACTCAAAATAGGAGGCAGAAAATGAAAAAAAAGAGTTTAGTTTTACTTTTTATGACTGTATTGCTTAGTTTATTTGTCGTAGGATGCAAAAAAAATGTGGGAACACCTGAAGACAATGCAGTACAGGAAGAGGAAGAAGAAACAGAAGGAGATATAGAAGAAGGAACAAAGTTTGGGTATAGCTGTATTGATACAGACAATCCATACTATAGCGTCATGCAGCAAGCCATTGAAATAGAGATAAAAGAAGATGGTTATACGCTAGTTGTAAAGAATCCAGGGGCAGATGCAGCACTACAAAATGAGCAAATATTAGAAATGATTGATGAAGGGGTGAAAGCTGTATTTTTATGTCCTGTGGATCGAGAAGCAATTAAACCAGCACTAGAGGCGCTTGATAAAGCAAAAATCCCAGTAATTAATATCGATACACAAGTAAAAGATACAAAATTAGTAAAAAGCTTTATTGGATCAGATAATAAAAATGCAGGATATCAGTGTGGGGATAATCTTGTAAAGAAACTTCCAAAAGGTGGAAAAGTTGTTATTGTAGAAAATTCCATGATGAATTCGTTTATTGAGCGTATCACAGGTTTTGAGAAAGCAATTGCAAATTCAGGGTTTGAAGTTGTAGAGAGAATTGATCTTGGAGCAGGAGAAAATTTAGAGGAACAGATCCAAAAAATGATTTCAGAAAAGAAAAAAATAGATGCAGTTATGTGTGGAGATGATCAAATAGCATTAAAAGTAGTTGATCTATTAGAAAAGACCGGAGTGAAAGATGTACTCGTTTATGGAGTAGATGGCTCTCCAAAGGCGAAAGAAAAATTGATGGAGAAAGATTCCTTATTAGAAGGAACAGGTGCACAATCCCCGATTAATATTGGAAAAAAAGCGGTTAAAACTTTGTTCAATATTATGGAGGGAAATGACTACGAGGAAGAATATTTAGAAGATACTTTTTTGATTAACAAGGAAAATGCAAAAATGTATGGAACAAATGGATGGCAATAAGAAAGAGGGGACAGATGAAAAGAAAAGTTGTAGACGGTAATCCTTATCCATTAGGGGTAGCTATATCAAAGGATCGAGTTAATTTTTCGGTAGAAGTTCCAGAAAAGAAAAAATGTGAATTGGTTTTGTATAAGACGGGCAGTTGTGAACCATTTCAAGTAATTGATATGCCAGAAGAAAAAGCTTTTGGCAGTGTAAGGTATATTGCTATTGAAGGTATGGAATTTGAGCAATACGAGTATAATTACAGAATCAATGGAAAGATCTGTATAGACCCTTATGTACGTGAACTGACAGGTCATAAAATATTTGGAAAGAAAGAAGATTTAGAACGTCATGAAGTACGCGGAAAGATTCGACAATCTTCATTCGACTGGAAAGAGGACAGAAAATTATCCATTCCTTACAATGAAGTGATTGCCTACAGTCTTCATGTCAGGGGATTTACAAAACACACCTCTTCTCATGTGAAAAATAAGGGCACATTTGCAGGAGTAAAGGAAAAGATTCCGTATTTTCAGGAACTTGGAATTAATCAGATTCATTGTATGCCTATTTATGAATTTGTGGAGCGCACCAATACATATCAAAACTACTGGGGATATGGAAAAGGACTTTATTTTGCACCAAAAGCTGCATATGCTTCAGGAAGTGATGTGATAGATGAATTTAAAGATATGGTTTGTTCTTGCCATAAAGCTGGAATAGAAGTGATTTTAGAAATGCCATTTGATGAAGGCGTGCTTCCACAGTTAGTTGTAGAATGTTTGCGATTTTACGTTATGGAATACCATATAGATGGATTTATCATTAATCCATACCGAGTTTCTTGGGAAATGGTTACAAAAGACCCGTTTTTAAAAGGAATTAAATTAATAAAAAAAGAGGATGAATTCCAAAATGTCATGCGTCGTTTCCTAAAAGGAGATGAGGGTATGGTATATGACGTTGTGAAGGCCATTCGCCACAATACAAAAGAAGATGATTGTTATAATTATATTACAGGGCATACAGGATTTACATTAAATGACCTAGTTTCTTATGATGCAAGACATAATGAAGCCAATGGGGAGCAAAATCAAGATGGTCCACAATATAACTATAGTTGGAATTGTGGGGTAGAAGGTCCTACGAGAAAAAAATCAATTATAGCTTTTAGAAAAAAGCAAGTTTATAATGCATTTTTCCTTTTGCTTATGTCTCAAGGAACACCTTGCATCTTAGCAGGAGATGAGTTTGGAAATTCTCAAAAAGGAAATAACAATGTGTATTGTCAAGATAATGAATTGTCATGGCTTGACTGGGGAAAATTGAAAAATCACCAAGATTTATTTGAGTATGTAAAAACATTGATCGTCCTTCGAAAACAGCATAAAGTACTTCATAGAGAAGAAAAGCTTTTAGGAATCGATAAGTCAGCATGCGGAATTCCTGATATTTCTTATCACGGTGAAAGTGCGTGGGTTACACCAGGAGATATTGCTAGTCGTCAATTGGGGGTACTGTATTCTGGTGCAGAGGTAGGAGATGTAGATTGCTTTATTGCTTATAATATGCATTGGGAAAACCATATATTTGCCCTTCCACAATTAAAGGACAACAAGAAATGGTACCTTATATTAGATACAACAGATGCAGTGGAAAAAGATTTGGCTTTAGAAGAACAAAAATCAATTGATCTCCGTCCAAGAAGCATTGCTCTTTTAGTAGGAAAAAAGACGGACGGTTTGAGACAAGAAGAAACGAAAAAGCATACAAATAAAACAAGAGGGAAAGAAAAGGAGAAAATTGTTGAGTCTTAAAAATGCGTTCTATCATTTTAAAACGATTACTAGGCATAAGATACTTGTTATGAAAGAATGTTTTCAAGTAGGGTTATACAAACAGGGACTTCTTCATGATCTTTCTAAATACAGTTGGAGTGAATTTAAGGTTGGATGCAAGTATTATCAAGGAAATCGAAGTCCGAATAATGCAGAGCGAGAAGAGAAAGGGTGTTCCTATGCTTGGCTTCATCACAAAGGGCGAAATAAACATCATTACGAATATTGGATTGACTATGGAACCAATGGAACAAAAACAATGGTTGGAATGAAAATGCCAGTTCGTTATGTTGTCGAAATGTTTTTGGATCGAATTGCAGCAAGTAAGATATACAAAGGGGATGCATACAAAGATAGTGATCCGCTTATTTATTATAAAAGCGGGCATGGAGACTATCTTATGCATGAAGATACAAAGAGACTTTTAGAATGTTTGCTTATTATGCTTGCAGAAAAAGGTGAAAAAGAAGTGTTTCAATATATTCGTGCAGAAGTATTAAAAAAGCAGAAAAGATAATGAGGGAAAAGAAATGAAATTATATTTTGTCCGACATGGGGAAACTTCATGGAATAAGAGGCATAAAGTACAAGGTAGAGTTGATATCCCGTTAAATGAATATGGAAGATATCTTGCACAAAAGACGAGAGAAGGATTAAAAGATACAAAGATTGATCTAGCATATACAAGTCCGTTGATCCGTGCAAAAGAAACAGCAAAGATTGTACTCGGAGGTAGAAGTATTCCGATCATAGAGGAGCCACTGATTCAAGAAATGAATTTTGGTGTAGCGGAAGGAATATGTTTCAAAGGAGAAGGAAAAGAATCAGGTGGAGATGAGTTCAATAAATTTTTTGTTGATACCGCAAATTATCAAGTACCAGAAGGTGGAGAGTCTGTTCCCGAATTAATGAAACGAGTCGGAACATTTTTAGATTGGCTTTATACAAATGAGGAGTTACAAGATCAGTCAATTTTAATTTCAACCCACGGTGCAGCATTAAAGGCAATGCTAAATACGATTAGAGGAATTGATTCTGTAGCTCAGTTTTGGGGAGGAGGAGTCCCTAAAAATTGTTCCGTGACGGAAGTTGAGGTTACGGATGGCAAACCTCAAATAATCTTCGAGGGAAAAATTTATTATTAAAAAAACAGGAAAGAGGGATTTCTCTTTCCTGTTTTTTGATTCTTTGTACAGTGAAATATATTAATCTTCGTCGTCTGTTTGTACGTTGTAAGTTGCTCTTTTACGAGCCATCTCATCGCTAGCAAGGTATTCGTCATAAGTTGTGATCTTATCAATTAGTTTACCACCAGGTACAATTTCCATAATACGATTTGCTGTTGTCTGAACAATCTGATGGTCGCGAGAAGAGAAAAGAAGTACTCCGGAGAATTTAATCATTCCATTATTTAATGCAGTAATGGATTCCATATCAAGATGGTTTGTAGGTTCATCAAAGAGAAGAACATTTGCTCCAGAGATCATCATTTTTGAAAGAAGACATCTTACTTTTTCTCCACCTGAAAGTACTTTTAATCGTTTCACGCCGTCTTCACCTGCGAAAAGCATTCTTCCAAGAAATCCACGTACATAGGTAGCATCTTTGTTTTCTGAATACTGAGTGAGCCATTCAGTAATGGTGTAGTCGTTATCAAATTCTCCACCAAAATCTTTTGGGAAGTAAGCTTGAGAAGTTGTGATTCCCCATTTATAGGTTCCCTCATCTGGTTCCATTTCCCCGATTAGAATTTTGAAAAGCACAGTTTTTGCAAGTTCATTTCCACCTACGAGGGCAACTTTATCATCGTGACCCAATGTAAAGGAAACGTTATCCAGAATTTTTTCTCCGTCAATTGTTTTAGAAAGTCCTTCTACACAAAGAACTTCGTTTCCAATGTCACGATTTGGACGAAAATCAATATAAGGATACTTTCTACTAGAAGGTTTAATTTCATCTAATTCAATTTTTTCAAGCGCTTTTTTTCTAGAGGTTGCTTGCTTAGATTTTGATGCATTCGCACTAAATCGAGAAATAAATTCTTGAAGTTCTTTAATCTTTTCTTCTTTTTTCTTATTTGCTTCTTTCATTTGACGAATAAGAAGCTGGCTTGACTCGTACCAGAAGTCATAATTTCCTGCGTACAGTTGGATTTTTCCGTAATCAATATCTGCGATTTGTGTACAAACTTTATTTAAGAAGTAACGGTCGTGTGATACAACAATTACAGTGTTCTCGAAGTTGATAAGGAATTCTTCCAACCAGGCGATCGCATCAAGATCAAGGTGGTTGGTAGGCTCGTCAAGAAGAAGAATGTCAGGATTTCCAAAAAGAGCCTGTGCAAGAAGTACTTTGACTTTTTCAGCTCCTGTCAAATCTCGTAAATATTTATAGTGGAGTTCTGTACTAATGCCAAGTCCGTTTAAGAGGTTGGCAGCGTCAGATTCTGCTTCCCAACCATTCATAGTAGCAAATTCTGCTTCCAGCTCACTTGCTTTAATTCCGTCTTCGTC
>JARIEI010000183.1 GCA_029256845.1 Ruminococcus sp.
GAAAAACATGCGCTAAGGGACATTAATTTAACCATTGAGCAAGGGGAATTTGTTGGAGTGATCGGCCATACGGGTTCAGGGAAATCTACATTAATCCAACATTTGAATGGACTGATCAAAGCAACCAGTGGGTCGCTTTTTTATGATGGGAAAGATATTTATGCGCCTGATTACAACTTAAAAGAATTAAGAACACAGGTGGGGCTTGTATTTCAGTATCCGGAGCATCAGTTGTTTGAAATTGATGTATTGACAGATGTTTGCTTTGGACCGAAAAATCAAGGCCTTTCCAAAGATGAATGTATTAGGCGTGCCAAAGAGGCTTTGGAACTTGTTGGATTTCCAGAGAAATACTATAAACAGTCTCCATTTGAACTTTCCGGAGGGCAAAAAAGGCGTGTAGCTATCGCTGGTGTTCTTGCTATGCGTCCAAAGGTATTGGTATTGGACGAGCCAACAGCTGGATTAGATCCAAAGGGAAGAGATGAGATTTTAGATCAAATTGCTTTGTTGCATGAGCAGACAGATTTAACGGTTATTCTTGTTTCTCATAGTATGGAGGATGTTGCAAAATATGTAAATCGTCTTATTGTTATGAACGAAGGCGAGAAGATGTTTGATGCCACTCCAAGAGAAGTGTTCTCTCACTATAAAGAGTTAGAAAAAATTGGGCTTGCCGCACCACAAGTGACTTATATTATGCACGCATTAAAAGAAAAAGGAATGGATGTCAAAATAGATGCGACTACGATAGAAGAAGCGGCAGATGCCATAATGAGGAGTTTTCATGATTAGAGATATTACAATCGGACAGTATTATCCAGCAAATAGTGTGATACATCGGATGGATCCTAGGGTAAAGATTACATGCACCCTTTTGTTCCTGATTTCCCTATTCCTTCAAAATAGTGTTTTAGGGTATGGGATTGCTACGGTATTTCTTGTAGCTGTGATAAAGATCAGTAAAGTTCCGGTGAAATTTATTGTAAAAGGATTAAAAGCAATTGTAGTTATTTTGTTAATTACAGTTGGATTTAACTTGTTCCTTACAAGTGATGGAACAGTGCTGGTGAAATTCTGGGTATTTCAAATTACAGATCAAGGACTTCGCATTGCTGTGTTTATGGCGTTGCGATTGATTTATTTGATCATTGGATCTTCTATTATGACATTGACAACGACACCGAATTCTTTGACAGATGGGATTGAAAAATTATTGTCACCACTGAATAAACTACACGTAC
>JARIEI010000193.1 GCA_029256845.1 Ruminococcus sp.
AACTTTTACATCCTCACTCCAGCTGTAGCAGGTGTCTCCAACTGCAAAATGAGGCCCCATTTTTTCTGCAATAAGAATTGGCATTTTATCTTCGATTTCATATTTTTTTGCAACTACATACGCAGTGGTATTTGTTCCGATGGCAAATTCTCCCAATGGAAGTGTTGGGTGATTGAATAAAATATTATCCGAAATATATTTTTTTCCCTCTTCTTCTGTGTCAAAATTGGTACAACTATAATCCTTGATCATTCCATTTTCAAAGGTGATTTTTAGATTTTCGTATTGTAAGCCATCTAGATATACTTTTGACACATGTAATACTCCATTTGTTCCTTCTAAAACCGGACTGGTAAACACTTCTCCCACCGGAATATTCACATCTGCCACACAATTTTCAAAAATCGTTTCTTTTTGTGGATCGTTCAAATGGAAAAGTTTTACTTTTATATCTGTTTGGTTGTCCCCTTTTCCAACAACTTGCACATACTCTCCTTGATCAAGAGCATCGATCAAAGTTTGCTGAACCTTCTCATACACCTTCGCATCCAGTGTATTAATCTTGATAACCTCATCAAAAATTTCTGTGTATTTTTCTCCAATTTCAGGAACTGGATATGCAATAATTGTGAAACTACGTTCTTCCCCTTTGATATACTCGTTGACCAACTGGCTGGATCTGCTATCAAAAGAAAGCGAAAGTTCTTTCATGCTATCTGTATACGTATAAGCCGCCGGGTTTGTTTCCGGTGAAAACGGAAGTTCTCCAAACACTTCAATAAGCGCTGGTCCTGCAAATTTTGCAGCCATGTCCTTATTTTTCTCATATACGTTTTTCATCACTTCTAACTTACGCTCAATGTAGTTTTTATCCATAAACAAAGCCTGATCCGAACGGTGATCATACTCATACTGTTTATTTGGAGTACCTCCAAAATACCCAATTTTTATATGCTCTTTTTTCGTGATCACACTAGAAGCAGCTCTATAAATTGTAGGCTTTAACCCCATTTTTTCAAAGTTTTGGATTGCAAGACGTACAACTTTTTCAAATCCAAGACTATATCTTATATTTACAACGGATTTTTTTGACAAATCTTTTCCTGTATTCACAAATCCAATTCGAAAACCTTCCGTGTAAACATCGGCCATCTTTTGGAGTGTTTCACTAGGAAGACTTCTTAAATGTCTGGCCGTTCCAAGTTCATTTTCTGTAATATACTCTCCAAATCGATAGAGATACTGATCGTTATCTAAATCCGCATTCATAATAAGATCTGTTGCAAATGACGCTTCTGGCAAAATCTGTTCTTCTACACGATCTGCAAGAAAAACATCACAATAATCACTTGCATACCAGTAAATAATCTGCCTAAGTTCCTGCTCATTTGGAATATTTTCCTCTTCAAAACAGTTATACACTTCAATAAATAATTCCCCTAGAATGGTTAGATAATCCATCCGATTCTCAAATGCATAGGCAATGGCACTTCTCATCTCTGCATACAAAAAACTAAGAATCTTCCCTATCTCTTCTCCTAGTGTACTTTGTGCATACATAGGATTCGCATAACTACGCTCATACTGTGCCCCCACAATATCATGATACAGTTCGCTATTGATTCTTTGCATCTCATTTAGACTCATGTTATCCCATTTACCTGTTTCTATCTGGGTTCTTATTTCTTCTACCATTTCCAAAAAAGACGCAACTTGTTGAAAATAAGACCGATATTTTTTGTCTACCGTCTCTTCCCCTGTTATGTTTCTAATTCGATCAAACGTCAATTCATGCCGTTCTTTATAATACTCATTTTGTTGTTTTATTTGTTCTCTTATCATCATCTATCGAAAACCTCCTGCAAATATAAATATCAAAAGTAACAGAAGTAGAATATTTAAAATCATTCCAATCCAGCACGTCCTGTATTTTTTTTCTCGCTCCCGTCTTCCCTTCACCGAAGCATGCAACCCATACAATACAGTTACAACGGCTGCCAAACCAAGCCCCCCTACGATGCTTGGCGTCTTTCCTCTTAGGAAAAATGCAGTTAGAATGGACGCTAAAATCATACCAAAAGAAATTCCAGCCAAAACGCAAGAGTACACTCCCATACGGGAATGTTTCAGTTTGGTATGCCCATATTTTCTAGAATTCATTTTTTTGTCCATTTTTGTATTATTTTTTCCCATATGTCTGGTATCTTCTCCTTATGTTGTTAAAAACTAAAAATACAATTCCACCTAGTAGTCCACCAATTGTATTTAATACTAGGTCATCTACATCAAAACTTCCTACCTTTGTAACAAACTGAAATATTTCTACACATAGACTAAGCCCCATGCTCAAATAAAAGGATCTCCACATTCTCCTTACAGAACTTGCCAATGAAGTAAAAAAACCAAAAGGAAGAAAAATCAAAATATTTCCCGCTAAATTAGTGAATACCGCGAAGATTCCTAGTTCTTCCCGGTATTCCCAAAATCTTCTGATCTCTTTAAACAAAATAATATTATAGTGATAATCTTCCATTTTTCCAATACGACCATAGCAGTCTGAAAATATCAGAAAATATAAAAGAAAGAAAATGTAGATCACGAACATAACTTTTCCAAAAATTCGAATCTTTTTTTTGCTTTTCTGATTCAAGATTAACTCCCCTATACTTTATTTTAAAAGATTAGTCCGTTTTTATTTTTCAAAAGACGTGCTCCATTTATAATGGCTAAAATTCCTGTCGCAACTCCTGCCACAACCATAACAATTCCAAGTGCGATACTTCCTGCACCTGCGCTTCTCATTGTTTTATATGCTTTTTCCATACAATAGTCTCCTTCATCAGGCTTACCTTCAAAATTTACTTGTTATTTCGCACCGTATTGTTCATAGTATGCATCAATGGATGCTTTTAATGTGTCATCAATGACAATTTCTCCATTGCATGGTTTGTTATACAAGTGTTCTGTTACTTCTTCCATAGAAACAATGGCTGCTGTATCAAAACCATATAATTCCTTGATCTCATCAAGGGCACATTTTTCTCCACCTTTTCCTACTTCCATACGGTTTAAGGAAACCATAAGTCCTTTTACTTCCACATCTGCCTGTGCTTTGATAATCGGGAATGTTTCTTCAATTGATTTTCCAGATGTTGTAACATCTTCGATAATCACAACTCTGTCTCCGTCTTTTAATTTGCTTCCAAGAAGAATTCCAGTATCCCCATGATCTTTAACTTCTTTTCGGTTAGAACAATAACGGATTTCTTTTCCATACAATTCACTAATTGCCATTGTAGTAGCTACAGTAAGTGGAATTCCTTTGTATGCTGGTCCAAACAATACATCAAAATCAAGGCCATAGTTATCGTGAATTGCTTTTGCATAGTATTCTCCTAACTTACGAAGCTGTGCTCCTGTTACGTAAGCTCCTGCATTCATAAAAAACGGAGATTTTCTTCCACTTTTCAATGTAAATTCTCCAAATTTCAAAACCTTACTTTCTACCATAAATTCGATAAACTCTTGTTTATATGCTTCCACGTCTTTGTCCTCCTTATTTTACAATTCCTACCATATCGGAAAGATTTTCAAAATGATATTGTTCCATATACTTCTCAATGCCTTCTACAACCTCTATTGTTGTTGTTGGATGAAAGAAATTGGCTGTTCCAATAGATACTGCAGATGCACCAGCAAGAATAAACTCAATAGCATCTTCTGCAGATGAAATTCCACCCATCCCAATAATTGGCACGTTTACCGCATTGGCTACCTGGTAAACCATACGCACTGCAATTGGTTTGACTGCCGGGCCTGACATGCCACCTGTCTTGTTGGCAAGTGCAAACGCTTGTCTGTGGATGTCAATTTTCATTCCTGTCAGCGTATTGATCAAAGACAGTACATCTGCCCCACCTGCTTCTGCTGCCTTTGCTGTCTCTGTAATGTCTGTAACATTTGGACTTAATTTCATAATAATTGGCTGCTTTGCATGTTTTTTTACTTCTTTTGTAATGGCTTCTACTGCCTTTGGATTTTGTCCAAAAGCAATTCCACCTTCTTTTACATTCGGACAAGAAATATTGATTTCCAAAAGATCTACTGGTTCATCCGCCAGTCGTTCTACAACTTCTAAATATTCTTCTGTAGAGTGCCCACATACATTCACAATGATTTTTGTGTCATATTTTTTTAAAAATGGGATATCTCTTTCACAAAACACATCAATTCCTGGATTTTGAAGTCCAATAGCATTTAACATTCCACTGCTTGTTTCTGCAATTCTTGGCGTTGGATTTCCAGGCCATGGAACATTGGCAACCCCTTTTGTTACAACTGCTCCAAGACGATTCAAATCTACAAACTCACTATATTCCTGACCAGACCCAAAAGTGCCAGATGCTGTCATGACCGGATTTTTTAATTCTACACCGGCAAGATTCACTGTTGTATTCATTAAATCTCCACCTCCGTTGATAAAAATACAGGTCCGTCTTTGCAGACTCTTTTATTATGTACATGGCTATGGTCGTCAATCTGTCTGCTCTTAACAACGCAACCCAGACATGCCCCTACTCCACAGGCCATTCTCTCTTCCAAAGATACATAGCATACTATTTTGTTTTCCTCTGCGTATTTTGAAATTGCACGAAGCATAGGTGTTGGTCCACAAGCATAGATGATATCTGCCTCTAACTGATTTTCTCGAATTGCATCCATGACATTTCCTTTTGTCCCTACACTTCCATCTTCTGTTGCAACATAAAATTCTCCGACCTCTTCAAACTGTTCTGTTAGAAACAGATCTGCGTTTCGGTATCCCATGACCATGACTTTTTCGCCCTCTAACTGCTTGGCAAGTTCTAACATTGGTGGAACTCCAATTCCTCCACCAATCAACATTGCCTTCTTGCCTTTTGCAGGTTCCATAGGAAATCCATTTCCAAGTGGTCCTAAAATATCAATCTCATCTCCAGAACTTGTTTTCGAAAATTGTTGCGTTCCTGTCTTCTCCCCAGTCACACGGTAAACAATACGAACTGCTTGTTTGTCTTTATCAATTTCGCAAAGGCTGATTGGACGTGGAAGAAGTTTACTTCCATCTTTTGTATACACAGATATAAATTGTCCTGGCACTGCCATGCTTGCCACTTGCTCTGATGTAATCCACATACTGTAGATATTTTCTGCGATACATTCTTGAGAAAGTACCTTCGCAGTTTCTTTTTGTCTTTGAGCCATTTTTATTTTCTCCTTTTGTTATGCCTAACTATCTATTTTCAAGTGCTCCTCTAATATCAGCAATCATGTCTTCTACTGCTGCTCTAGAAGCATCTCCAAAGTTTTCTGGTCCAAATTTTGCATATGCTTCTTGTTTGTATGCTGCAATAATTCCTCTTGATGAATTTACGATCGCACCAAGTCCATCTTCATTGAAGAAATGTACCAAATCTTTTCCTTTTCCACCTTGAGCTCCATAACCTGGAACGAGAATAAATGCTTTTGGCATTACTTTTCTTAATGCTTTTCCCATTTCTGGATAAGTTGCACCTACAACAGCTCCGATGTAACTATATTCATCACCCATGCAGTCTTCGCCCCATTTTGCAACTTTCTCGCCTACAAGTTCATAAAGTGGTTTTCCATCAATTAACTGATCCTGGAATTCACCACTAGATGGGTTTGAAGTCTTAACAAGAATAAATAATCCCTTCTTTTCTTCTTTACATACATCGATGAATGGATTTACACCATCTGATCCAAGGTATGGATTCACTGTTACAAAGTCTTCATCAAAAGGTGCATATTCTCTACTTCCAACTTTTACCTTTCCAAGATGTCCAATGGCATACGCTGCAGATGTTGAGCCAATATCTCCTCGTTTAATATCTCCGATTACCACAAGACCTTTTTCTTTACAATAGTCTACCGTTTTCTTAAACACAAGCATTCCTGGTACTCCAAATTGTTCATACATTGCAACCTGTGGTTTTACTGCTGGAATCAAATCATATGTTTTGTCAATGATCTCTTTATTAAATTGCCAGATTGCTTCCGCTGCACCTTCTAATGTTTCACCAAATTTCTCATATGCAGCTGCTTTAATATGCTCTGGAATAAACTCAAGCTTTGGATCTAATCCTACTACGATTGGTGCTCCTGTCCTTTTAATATTCTCTACTAACTTATTGATCATGATAAAATCCTCCTCTTTTCGCAAAAATCAGCCCCTTTGTCCTCCCCATTTAAGAATCTTCTTTCATGGTTTGAAAAAGGGTCTGACTTCATTTTCCTTATTTCGTGTATACAATTTTTCCATCTACTATGGTGTAGACTACTTCCCCCTTCACTGGATATCCATCAAATGGGGTATTTTTCCCTTTAGAATAAAATGAATTAACATCAATGCTATACGCTGTTTTTGGATCAAAAACAACTACATCTGCAATTTTTCCTTCAGAAATAGAGCCTTTTTCCTCTAATCCGAGAATTTTTGCAGGATTATAACTCATTTTTTCTGCCATCTGCATCATAGTGATAACACCTTTTTCAACCAATTCTGTATAGGTAAGGCTTGCTGAAGTTTCCAGTCCAACAATTCCAAATGCAGACTTTTCCATTGGCACATTCTTCTCTTCTACTGCATGTGGTGCATGGTCTGTAGAAATAACATCCATAATATCATCTTTTAACCCTGCTCTTAATGCTTCTACATCTTCTTTGGATCGTAGCGGTGGATTCATTTTAAATCTACCATTATTCTCCGTAATATCTTCCTCTGACAAAATGAAGTGATGTGGACACACTTCCCCAGTTACCTTTAATCCTTCTTCTTTTGCAAGTCTAATCATCTCCACACTATCTTTTGTAGAACAATGGCATAAATGAAGACGAACTCCTGTTTCTTTTGCAAGAAGGATATCTCGTGCTGTAATCACATCTTCCACTGAATTTGTAATGCCCTTTACTCCTAGAGCCTGCGCTTTTGCTCCTGCATTCATTACGCCACCTTCTACCATAGTAATGTCTTCGCAGTGTGCAAACACAGAAATCCCACTTTCTTTTGCAAGCTTCATTCCTTTTCGATATAAAGATGCATTCATAACGGATTTTCCATCTTCACTGATCGCATGACACCCTGCCTGTGCCATTCCTTGAATGTCTGCCAATTCTTTTCCAGCTTGTCCTTTTGTGACTGCGCCTACTTGAATGATATGAATCGGAGACTCTTCTTTCGCTCTATTATGAACACTTTCCACCATTTCTTTTGTATCAATAACGGGTTTTGTGTTTGGCATTGCACATACGGTGGTTACTCCACCATGCGCTGCTGCAGCACCTCCAGTGGCCAGCGTTTCTTTATGTGTAAGTCCTGGATCTCTTAAGTGTACGTGTAGATCAATAAATCCTGGCATTACATAACATCCTGCTGCACAAATCTGCTGATCTACCGACTCGGATATGTCTTTTGCAACTTTCACAATACGATCATTTTCAATCAGCACATCACTTTGTTCATCCAATCTTGTCAGCGGATCAATGACATGCCCGTCTTTAATCAGAATTTTCATGTTTACTATCCTTCCTTTAAAGATTTACATATATATTCATAATAACACAACTTCCACCTAGAACACAATGAAATATTATACATGAAACTTCTTATCCATCTCTTCTTTCAATTCTCTTCCTTTAAAGAAAATGAGCGCCGCAAGAAACAACAGATGAATTACAATGCACAAATGGCTCAGCAATGTCCATTTTGTAACCTTTAATATTTCTAAAAGAAACGGAACTGCAATTCCAAAGCAACATTCCATAACAAAATAACTCATATATTCTCTTGCAGTATCTTTTCTAGCTCTCGAAACCAAAAACATAAAAAGCAGTACACAAATACTTAATACTGGTAACACAAAATTTACCGACCATCGGTACCAGCCTGTCCACACATCCCACAAAATGCTTCCTGCCGATAATAGTAACAACTGCCACATCGCATTTTTCAGAAGATTATGCCGCTTTTTATATGCCATTCCTGTCGTCAACCAAGTACTTAACACTCCTCCTGTTACAAACAAAGACCACTTTGTTGCTGGATGAAAACTCACCTCCACAGCCATCGTACAGACTCCGATTGCAAAACAAAGGAACGAATACAAACGAAAGAGTTTTCTCTCTTTTTCTTTCTGTGCTTTCGTGTCTGGAAATTCCGACTCTACAGATGTTACCGTAATTCCCTGTTCTTTTAGCAGTTCGTAAAAACTTCTCTGAATATTTAAAGTATCAAAACGGGACGTAAATCCCAAAGAAATTTTATCTTGAAATGAGCACATACATAATTCTAACTTTGGAGTATTCGTATAGACTCCAAAACGTTCAATATAAGGTTCATATTGTTTTGGCATTTTTACGACACTCATATTGGAAAAGATTGCGGTCACATCCCGCTCTGCATATTTCGCTCCTGCCCGTATTCCTAAATTTTTAATCTGCAATGGAGCAAGACGAAGCAACGGATGAACTTCTAATGCAATCAGTTCATTCATATGGTCTGCCACTTTTTCCGTAGTGAGTTCTTCTGCAAAATATGCTTTTACTTTTCTCAAAACATCTTCAAACGTTCCTCCCTCTGTTTCAAAATTATAGCCTGGCGTAATATAGTGAAAGAAATTCAGCATTGAATCGGATGGGAAAAACTTTCTCAAATTAACTGGAACCATAAGAACTACTGGATTTTTTTCTTGTGTCTTTACCATTTCTTTATGAATTGCCATCAAAAATAATGTGGTAAGAAATACTGTCATCGAAACTCCAAGTTGTCTTGATTTTTCCAGCACCTCTTTCACCGATAAGGTTGCTTCATGCACCTTTAATGGACCGCTTTCTTTTTTAGGTTTCTTAATTTGATACGCTTTTACCTTTTTCTGAGTTTTCTTTTTTACCTTCGTATAATATTTGGCAAAACTATCGCACTCTTGATCTTGTATTGTCACTCTCTCATCTAAAAGAGTGACCTTTTCTATCCCTTCTTTTTCATGACGCAAATAGATATAGTTTTTTACAAGTTCTCTTAAAAATTCCGTAGCTCCTGTCCCATCTGTCAATGCATGAAACACTTCAAAATTAATCCTGTTTTTATAATAAGTCACTTCAAAAAGAAGTGATTTTTTATCCCGAATATATAGACTACTACATGGATCTTTGTCTTCCTCCCTTACGACCGGACGAAGACTACTTTTCTCCAAATAATTCCAAAACACACCTTTTCTCATGACAGACAAAAAAACCGGATAGGTTTCTAATGTTTGATCTAGTGCAATTTGCAACGTATCTTTGTCTATTGTTTCCTTTAAAACACAATAAAACCGAAAAACTCTTGTGATTTTATCATTGCTTGTGGCCGAATACATCTTTGCCGCATGATCTAGTCTTCTCCAATATGCTCTTTTCTGCTGCATAAAAGGCCCCCTCTTCTATGTTCTACTTAAAAATCCATTGATGATCTCAAAACTTTCCTTTACATGAAAATTTTTAATTCCTAATGCAAAATACCCATGCAACGCATCTTTGACTCTTTTTACTTCTACATAATTTCCTGCTTCTTTCAATTTCTGTGCATAAGCTTCCCCCTCATCTCTTAGAGGATCATACTGAGCCGTAATAACCAGTGTCTTTGGTTGATTCGAAAAGTCTTTTGCATAAATTGGTGCAAAATAAGGATTGGTAAGGTCTTCTTTTTTTGATGCATATAGGGATATATAGTCTCTCATTTTCCCTGCAGTTAAAAGATAATCCGTTCCATTTTCCTTAACAGATGGAAATGGCGAATGTTCGGAATAATCACTATTCACTGCTGGATAAATTAAAATTTGTCTTTGTGGAAGAAACTCTCCTCGATCCCGTGCAAGTAACGAAAGCGCTGCCGTAAGATTTCCCCCTGCGCTATCTCCGATGAGTGTAATATCCTCTGGATTAATGTCTTGATAAACCCTTCTTGCCACAGCATAACAATCCTCTAAGGCACAAGGAAATTTATACTCTGGAGCCAAGCGATATTCGACTGCAATCACCAAATGATCCGTTGCGTGTGCAAGTCTTGCGCAAATTCGCTCATAATTATCGATACTATCCGTCGCCCATCCGCCACCATGTAAAAGTAACATCACCTTATGTTCTCTCGTTTTCAAATTTTCATACTCAAACGCTTTTTCGTTTGGGAAAAAGATGCGAACAGGCACTTCATACTCCCCGTTATATATTTTATAATCTGCTTTTTTATAAAAGATTTTTAACGGATCGATTCTTTTTAAATCCGCAAGATGGCGGGATGCTTCTACTTCTATCCCGTCAAAAGAAAGCGCTTTTAAAATTGCTTTTGTTGTATGATTGATCGCCATACTTGTTCTCCTATCTCCTCTGTTCTAGCAAAATATTCTTTCATTGTTCTTTCGGCTTATGGACACTCAAAAAATTCACTCCAAATAGACTTTTCCTTTGACAAACATCTAACGCCTCCCCATTCATAGCCATCTCATAGATCTGATCCATAACTACAATTTCTGCTTCTTTTCCATTATCCATCAAAACCGTTAATGTATAATCATCATCTTTTACATTCGGATCCTCTGCATGACTATCCACAATCACTGCCGGGTAGTGGCGAATAGGACCAGTTAACGTCACATTTACATAATAATGTAGGCCAATAGCAAGACAAAAACTAATCATTCCCATAAAGATTCCACCTTCTAGACGCATTCGCTTTGGCATACGAATAATCAATAATACCGTTAGTATTGTTCCGACCACTAAGATGCGTATCAGCCACCAAAAGCTTGTATCTTCCTCTTGAAGTATAAAAGCATCCCAAACATAATGAACTTGCCCCATATATATTAAACTTACGAGCATAACTAAGATTATAGGCACTTTGATATGCATAGCATTCCACTCTGCTGTTGCTTTCTTTGGACGATCTCCAAAAAGTAATACGTTCGAAAATACCATGCAAAATACTAAGAACGGAATCGGAGCAAAAGCTGCAAGAATCATTACGATACGAAACTTCACTCGAACAAATAAAAACAGCGGGATTGGTAAAAGCGTACCTATCGCATAAATTAATATAACAGCCCAAAGCCCCATTCGAATACTTTTTATATGATCGTGCCATTTGGTACGATATTCTTCTCTCCATTGGATCGTTGCTTCTTGTTGTTCCTCTTGTGTTACCTGCTGCTCCATTGTTGGAGTTAACGTTGCATCTAGGTCTAAACTTTCGACCCACTCCACAAACCGTGGAACGCCTTGCATATTGGTTTCAATGGACGTTAACTTCTTGCCTTGCTTGTCTAACAGATGAATCGAACGATTGACCGTTAATTGCACAGAAGCAACTTGTCCTGGCAAAAATTCCCGTTTTCTACCAAAACTACTGATATACAAAATTGAGTTGTCTTGAAACACAAACAATGTACGGTTACGCCCAGCTAGAAGCATCCACGCTCCTAGAAGAAATAATAGGATCCCCGGAATCGACACAAAAGCAGTATTCCCAGCTTCAAAAGGAGGTGTGCCTGCTAGAATGACTCCCACCAACGTTAAAACCAGTCCAATTACCCATAGCATCAGGCCCAAAATTGTAATCAACATTCGTTCTCTTACAATCACTACTGGTTGCTTCTTCTCATCTGGTTCTGTATGACGACAGAACAAGAGCAAAATTCCAAAACAAAGTAGGAACAATAAAATTCCAACCCCAACTCCGACTCCTAGCATATCCAATGCTTCTTCTCCATCTGGAACAAAAATCGCTGGGAGTAAGACTAAGGCAAACGCAGTGGTGATGCCGCCAGATAACAAACAAAACCACTTACTACCTGGTTTCGGCAAATCTTTCGGTGGTTCCAACGTCTTTGTCGACACACTACACTCTTCTTTCTCAATCTTCTCAAAATCTGGTGCCTGCTCTAAAACACGACCGCAGTGTGGACACTTAGATACATACTCCGGTTCCGAAGAAACCCACGTTCCTTTCAGTGGTAACTGCTGACCACAAGTTGGGCAAACCCAGTATTTCTGAAATATCGTTTTACGAATTTGTTTCAATATTATTAGCGATATGCTTGGAAGTAGAAAAATCGGAAGCATAAACCACAAATTTTTCACCCAGATAAATGAAAAAATCACAATCATGAGACATACGCTACTTCCGATCAAAAATCGTGTTCCAGACTTGCTTCCCTGTTTTAGAGCTGTGACATAGGTTTCATTTCCCTGCTCCATACCTGCGTGCTGAAGATCCAAAAGAAATAACTCTATAAGCTCATATAAATCATCTAAATTTCTAACCTCAGCACTTGTAAATTGGTCGTATAACTGCTCATTCACATATAATGTTGCTCCTTCAAAAGTCACCTCTACCTTACCGTGAATTCGAGTCACTGTAAGACAATCATTGAGCCACTCAATTTGATAGTTTGGATACTGTCTTTTCAATCGTTCACACAATTCTTTTAGTTCATATTCTTGATACATAAGCACCTCCTACTCGTTGTAGATATTATAGCATACCTCGTATTTTCCATCATTATTTTTCTACTTTGAAAATAAATTTTAACATTAAAAAAGGACTGCATATTTCATGCAATCCCATCCATTCTATTTCATAGATCGGAGTGACGTGATTCGAACACGCGACCTCTACGTCCCGAACGTAGCGCTCTACCAAGCTGAGCCACACTCCGATATA
>JARIEI010000113.1 GCA_029256845.1 Ruminococcus sp.
AAATACTTTCTTAGGTTCTAACTGCTCTAAAACTGGCATAAAAATATCTCCCTTCTGTTACCATTTGTTCCTATTTTGTCACATAAGGCATAAAAAATCAATCATTTTCATATATCTTTAACAAATAAAGGCAATTTAAAGGTTGTTATATGAAATGTAATTTTCTTGGAATTGGAGTTACTATTTTCTTTTTTTGTATGCTTTTTTCTCCGACTGCTGTATTTAATGGAGCCAGTGATGGGTTATTACTCTGGTTTCAAACCATTGTTCCCACTTTATTTCCGTTTATTTTCATTACGGACATCATGATTTATACAAACACGATTCAAGCAATCTCAAAGTTTTTTTTGCCTTTTGTACAAAGAGTTTTCAAAACGTCAGAAAATGGAAGTTTTGCTGTAGTTGTGGGATTTTTATGTGGATATCCACTAGGTGCTAAAGTAACGGCAAATCTCTTAAAAGAAAATAAGATTAGTATTTTAGAAGCTAAGTATCTCTTATCTTTTTGCAATAATGCAAGCCCTATTTTTATATTAAATTTTATAATATGGAAGACATTAAATCGTCAAAGTTTAGCTATTCCTACCTTACTTTTAGTACTTGGAGTTCCTGCCTGTTTTAGCTTGATCTTCCGGCATTTTTATTGGGGGGATTCTAGATCCTTTGTCCACTTAGCTCAAAGCAGCTGTGTTCGCTGCAAACATGAAAAATCGATTGTCGATAGTTGTATCATGGATGCCATAGAATCCATCACAATGGTAGGTGGGTATATCATTATTTTTTCTGTATTTATTTCTGTCCTAAAACAATATTTGCCTACACACTCATTGCTACAATATTGCTTACCTTTTTTGGAACTATCAAATGGAATTACCATGTTAAAAAATTTTTCTTTTCCTCCTGCAATCGAATATGCCTCCATCATTGCCCTTACCGTTTTTGGTGGTTTTTGTGCACTTGGTCAAACAAAAAGTGTGTTAAAAAACACACCTATCTCAATCGCTCCTTACATAATGCAAAAGCTGGTTACTGCAATTGTAACCAGCTTCATCGCTTTTCTATATTATAGCTTTCTATAATTTATTATGCATCTTCTTGTGAATACTGTTCTTCTTCTACTGGCATTTGTAACTCTGCACGATTTGTATGCACCATATCGTAACACTCTTGTAAAGAAGAAATTAATCCTTCATATTTCGTAGCATAGCTATCCAGTGTATGACCGATAATACTTTCTGCGTTTGCAAGAAGATCATCTGCATATTGCATTGCTCCAATTCGAATCGTGTTGGCATCCTGCGTTGCACTATCTACAATCTCTTGAGCCTGTGCGGTTGCTTGTGTTACAATTTCATTGGCCTGTGCATAGGCCTGCTGCATAATCTCATGCTCACTTACCAACTCTGAAGTCTGAACTTGTGCTTCTTCATACATCGCATCTGCTTTAGCCTGTGCATCTGCAAGAATCGCATCTCTATTTGCGATAATCTTTTGATATCTTTTAATTTCATCTGGTGTCTTCATACGAAGTTCACGAAGTAATTCGTCTAAATGTTCTTTATTTACAATAATTTTTGTAGTAGACAATGGTTGAAACTTACAATCTCTGTCAATGTACTCTTCAATTTCTTCAATAATCTGCTCGATACGGCTGCTCATGATTACACTCTCCTTTTATTTCATCTTTTGCTCTAATTCTACTGCAACAATCCTTGGTACAAACTGTGAGACATCTCCTCCAAAAACTGCAATCTCCTTCACGGATGTAGAACTTAAGTAAGAATATTCAATACTGGTCGTTAAAAACATCGTCTCAATAGACGAATCTAGCTTATGATTCGTCTGGGACATCTGTAATTCATACTCAAAATCTGTAATAGCACGTAGTCCTCGAATCACCAAATCTGCCCCTTGTTCCTTTGCAAATTCAATCAAAAGACCTGCAAATGGAACAATCTTGACGTTTTTGATATCTTTTGTCACTTCCTCTAACATATTAACACGTTCTTCGACAGAAAACAACGGGCTTTTCGCATTATTATTTAATACTCCTACAATTAGCTCGTCAACAATTTTTGCAGAACGTTTGATGATATCAAGATGCCCATTTGTAACTGGATCGAAGCTACCTGGATAAATTGCTTTTAACATACTTCTTCCTTTCCTGAACGCTCCATAAAAAGATGCTTGTTCGTCTTATATCTTTTCTCTTTTAATAATGTAAAACCAAGGTCTTCTATATAAGAAAAATCTGTATTTAAAGATGCTTCTACAATAAGTATTGTATCTTCATAAACAAGCTGGGACTCTGATAGATAGGACAAGACTTGTTTTTCCAACTCTCTATCATATGGAGGATCCATGAAAATATAATCAAAACACTTCTCTCCTTCCAACTGATATAATGCATTCATCACATCTTTTGTAAGTGTAAGTCCTTTATTCTCTAGCTTTGTATATTGAAGATTTTCTTTGATACATGCCATAGCCTTTGGATTTTGCTCAACAAAAACAGCTTCTTTTGCACCTCTACTAAGTGCTTCTATTCCAATTGCTCCAGAACCAGCAAACAAGTCTAGGAAAATACTATCATAGATGCCTGGTGCAATCACATTAAACAGTGTCTCTTTAATCCGATCTGTTGTAGGCCTTGTGTCTAATCCTTCTAATGTTTTTAATTGAAGTCGCTTTGCACTTCCACCAATCACTCTCATGGCTTTCCTCTTTTCTTTCTTGTTTTACTATGAAAAAGTCTAACAGAAAAAAGCACCTAGGTCAATCTCCCAAGTGCTTTTTCTTACAAAACCTTTTATTTGTTTGACATCTGTTTTTCTTGCTCTTCAATCATTTTTTTGACCATATATCCCCCAACAGATCCGTTCTGTTTTGATGTCAAATCTCCGTTGTAACCATCTGTAAGTGGTACTCCAAGTTCGTTTGCCACTTCATATTTAAACTTGTCTAATGCACTTTTTGCTTCTGGTACTGCTGCTTTGTTTGATGAACGATTTGCCATGATTGTTTTCCTCCTTGTAACATTTTCATGTTACTTCTTTCGTTTTTTTATAACACGTTTTTGTGTTACAACCATAGTATGTGACGAAAAAGAAGAAATACACATGGAATTGTTTACCATTCCTTTTTTCTTATTTTAGACGTCTTTTTTGAAAAAGCCAATATGTTAAACACAATATACATACTATAAATATAGCCATTCTATTACGATTCCCTGTTTCTGGAAGTTTTTGGCCTTTGTAATTAATAATTTTAAAAGAAAGAATAGGATGCTTTAACTCCCCGGAAATCTGATCTGGATTTTGTCTTTTATCATTAATATAATATTCTAATTCCTTGTGATCTGAATTATAAACCGCTTTCATTTTATAAACAATCTCACTTCCATCTTTATTAAATGGAAGTGGATATCCTTTTGGAGCAGCAGTTTCTTTTAAATAATAACATCTTTCAAGGTTTAGTCCTTCAAACAATGCGATCCCATCTTGGTTAGTTTCTTTCCTTTCTAGTATTTGCGTACATTGTTCATCTTCATACAAAGTAAATTGTGCGCCTTCTAAAATCTGTTGGGTTTCATTTTCTTTCTGTATCTGCAGAGAATACTCTACATACTCATTTTCCACAACTAGAAGTCCATTTCCAGTTTTTTGCATAGAGAAAGAAATATTTTCAATTGGCTTTGACGTAGAATCATTTTCTAGTGTTATATGATTTTTCTCATCAACCACCAATATAATCTCTTCTGGGAGCAACACATAACCGTCTGGTACTTTTGTTTCTATTATTTTATGTTTCCCATGTTCCAATCCCAAAAATGAAGCTTCTCCTTTTGCGTCTGTTGCAATTGTTTCTTTACTGCCATTTGGTCTAATATGTGTGAACATTACGTTTTCAATTGGCTGCTTCGTTCCTTTTAAAACCTTTTGAATATCCAATCTTAATAGGGTTTCTGGAACAACTGTTTTTTGGCAAATTAACGGTGTATTAGTTCCTTCTTCTTTTCGCAGCTGAACCGTATAAATTGTTGGATTAATTTGATACCCTTCAGGTGCTTTTTTCTCTTGTATCGTTAACGTTCCAAGTGGCAGCATTGGTTTGCCATCTGGATCAGTATAAAGAGGATCTCCGGAAACCTTTGCTCCATCATCATATCGAATACTCCCCTCTTTATTTGTTTGAAAGATCCATGTTCTCATTGGAGTTTTCCCTAAAGCCTGTGGATCTTTACCTTTCTCCCATAATCCACCATAAAATTTCACTTCAAATTGAGCATTTTCCAAGGATGCATTTCCTTGCGGATGCTTTTGGTTCGTATCTTGATCTATCTTTTCAATGAATATGTCGCAGGAACACATCAGTGGTGGATCCGACAGTTTCACTTCTTGCGTTTGATTGGATACGACTGTTATCGAATATATTTGCGGATCTAATTGATAACCTTTCGGTGGTTTTGTTTCTTTTATCCAGTATTGTCCAGGAAGTAACTCAACTTTATTTGATGCACCTGTTGCATCTGTTCGTAATGTTCCAACTCGATTGATACATTTTTTATCTTCAAATATCCCATATTCCGTATCTTCTAGATGGTAGCATCCATTTCCATTTGTGATATTGGAGTTGGAAGAACTTTTCTTTACTACGGCAAACCCACTAGGCGTATACGTTCCATAAAACCTTACAATTGGCTGATTTGCTTCCTCTTTTACATAATAGTCTGCACTGGCATTCAAAAAATATTTATAATTATTTTTTCCCCAGGCAATACATTCATCTACCAATTTGAATACTTTTTCTGAGATATAAATATTTTGATGCGGACTAGGAAAATGGACACTATTTCCAAATTCTAGACGCAAACGACTATCTTTTCGTTCTGGAACAATCCATTTTTTATATTCATTTTCCACATTCCATATGATACATTGCTGTGCAATGTACTGATAATCTTTCGTCAGCCAACTGTATTCCTCTACTTGCTTTTGTCTATGTAATGACGCCACAATTATTTTTGTAATGGTTTCTGGAAAAGGATAGGGCTTTTTATTATAATAACCTTTCCGAAACATTTTGTTTGGATCTGCACAGAAAATCGGTTCTTCATTTCCTAAAACAACTCCTTCTTTTCCTGTGACCAAATAACCTTCACTCCACTGATCATGTATCTTCCACCCGCCACCTTTGTAATATTCTGTCACACTAATCGTGGCAATATCTCCACGCATCCCATACGCAAACACTTGATTGGCACTTGCTTGTAATCCTGAAAGCATACGTTCCCTAAAAACATTTGTTTCTTCATTTTCCTGTAAAATAATATCTAGTGGAATAGACTCTAATTGAAACAATTGCTCAATTTGCTGTTTCGATGCACTTTCGTTTGGCATAGCAATTTGGTTTAAATAATTCTCTAATTCTTCCGATGCCTGCTCTAACATTTCTTCATTTTCACTGGAATCGATATTATCAAAAAGAGTGAGACAGATTTTAACGTCTACGGATAATCGAGTTTGTAGATCAGCTTCGTACGATGAAAAATCAGTCACTTTTTGTTCTATCGTTTTCTTATTTGATGCGAGCAAATACGCTCTTGTTCCACGATACAAAGTAATGGCTTCTTGAATTTCACCTTCTGTACGAAAATCTTCTGGCATATTTGCCAAGTGTTCCAGTATAAGATATTTTAAAATGTTCAAATATGAACCCCACTCTTCTTCCTTCATTGCGTCATAGAGCCTCTCTTTTTGATCATACACGTAAACATATTCGTATGGGTCTGATTCATCCTTTAATGTTTCCATATAACTTTGATAAAAGGATGGTTCTAGATGATCTGCGTCACTGGCAGCAAAAATTTTTCTACTATGCAAAAAGAACATAATAAATAAAAGGAAAATTATTTTTATTCTCCCCTCGGTTTCTTTTTTTACTTTTTTCATTTTCCATTCTCCTTCCTATGATGTATGCAACAAATGTGCGCACCTGTATCCGGATATGTTCTTAAATAAAAAATTTCTGATCAGAATGTCGTAATTGTGGAATTATATGGAAGAATTTCCAAATTGAATTTCACAGAGTGCCACAAAGGGCACGAAAGATAAATCAATAGATTGATTTTAAGATAGCTTCATCATAACATTTACATCTGGTAAATACAAATGAATTTTTTATAAACAAAAAAACTCGCTCCATTACGAACGAGTCTTTCTTAAGCTTTATATATTTATTTTATTCTTTGTAATTACTTTCTTTTAAAATCATATCCATGCTTTCTGCTGTCGCAATGGAAAAAGCACTTGATACCTCTTTTGCTTCTCCATGAAGAATACAATTTCCAAGTTGTTCTACTTCTAATTGATAGTTATTTGGAATTTCTATAGAAAACGCTGTTCGCTCCTCGCCCTTTTTCAAATACCATTTTTGTGTTCCTTTTGCATTAAAAGAAACAGGAACTTCTAATACTCCTTCGCTTCCATAAATATAGGACCGGTCTCCTCTACTATTTGGAAACATGGCACAATTAAAAACCGCTCTTCTATGGTTTGGATAAAGTAAAAACCCGCAAGTAAGATCGTCAATGTGCTCTTCTGTGAAATTCGATACTACCTTTGCAGACTTTGGCTGTTCTCCAAATAAATAGTTTGCAAAAGTAAGTGTATAGCATCCTAAATCATACATAGCCCCACCAAGCGTTTCTCTATGGATACGAATGTTCTCTTCATAACCAGGCGTATAGAACACGGACTCTATAAAGTTTACAGTTCCAATCATTCCTTCGTCTATTTGCTCTTTTAATTTTTTTATCAATGGTGAATGTAAATAAGCGTATGCCTCCATAAGATGTACCCCCGCCTCTTCGCATGCACAGAACATTTCCTTTGTATCTTTGGCACTGCCACTCATTGGCTTTTCACATAATATATGTTTTTTATGGGCTGCTGCCTTTAAAACCCACTCTTTATGTAGGTGATTTGGCAATGGAATGTAGACCGCCTCTACTTCTGGATCTTCAAGAAGCTCCTCATAACTTCCATAAGCTTTCTGAAATCCAAACATTTCTTGAAACGCTTTTGCCTTTTCCAGTGTTCTTCCTGCAATTGCATATAACTCACAGTTTTCTGCCTGAATCATTCCAGGAATTGTTTCCTTTTTTGCAATATTGGCCGTGCCAAGCACACCCCATTTTACTTTTTTCATGCTTTGATACCTCCAGTATTTATCCTACTGTCAGTATACGATAATTTTACTTCTCAGACAACATTTGTTGATGCACTTCTTGCGCATATTTGTCTAACAACTGGATGGTTGTCTGTATATCTTCTTTTTCTGTTTCTGGATGAATAGAACACAATCGTAATACCGTTTTTCCATTTAATATAGTGGTAAAGATTGCTGCATATCCACTTTCTCTTAGCATTTCAGATATTCGCTCATTTAACACATTTTTCTGTTCCTCTGTCAAATCTTCTGGAGCATATCTAAAGTTTAAAATTGCAAATTGCGCCGGACATATAATTTCCCAGTGTTTTAATTTGGTTACTTCTTCTTGTGCCCATGTCGCTAAAGTAAATCCTTGTTCAATGGCTGAACTAATTAAATCAGTACCCAATACCTGAAGTGTCAACCAAAGTTTTAATCCACGTGCAGGACGAGTCAATTCAATTCCAATATCCCACATATTTACAGAATCATTCTCTTCCTGAATATCTTTTAAATACTCTGGATTTACATGAAAGCTACGATATAGGTCGTGAATATTTCGAACAAGAACGGCTGCACACCCATATGTTTGGAACAACCATTTATGTGCATCCCAGCTAAGACTGTCTGCTTGCTCTACTCCTTTTAATAAGTGATGATACTTTTCACTTGCAAGAACAGATCCGCCGTAAGCACCGTCTACATGGAACCATATTCCATATTTCTGACAGATGGACGCGATGTCCTCCAATGGATCCACACTTCCAGTATTGGTAGTTCCTGCTGTCCCGATTACTACAAATGGAATAAATCCATCTTTGATGTCTTGTTCTAGCGCTCGATTTAAATCCGAAATATCCATCTGAAACCGTTCATTTGTGGCAATTTTTCGAATTCTTTTATTTGGAATTCCAATGATACGAAGCCCTTTTGCCACAGAACTATGTGTCTGATCAGATACATAAGCAACACCCAAGTGTAACGTTTCATCGGTAAGTTTTCGATCTCTTGCAGCTGTAAGCGCTGTAATATTTGCCATGGAACCACCACTTACAAAAATACCGCCAGCTTCTGCTCCAAAACCTGCTTTTTTTGTCATCCAACGAATCACTTCCTGCTCTACGCAATTGACCGCAGGAGCAAGCTTGCTTCCGCCTGCATGGATGTTATAGGCAGATGTCATCACATCACCAAGCCAGGATACACAAGAAGCTGGTCCTGGAATAAATCCAAAGAAACGTGGATGATTTGGATCTCCACTATAATTGTACACTTCTTCTTCCATTTCTTTCACAACTTCTTGAACAGGACGTCCCTTTTCTGGAATTCCTATTTCTTTGATTTTATCCAGCTGAGAAGCGCCTGCTTCTTTGATCACTGGATGAGTGTGTATGCTATGTTTATCTACACAAAAATCATGTACAAAATCTTTGACTGCATTTTCAAGTTGTTCACTGTTTAAGATATATTCTTTTCCTTCCATATTCTGCTCCTCTTCCTATCTAAATGTAATTGACTTCTCTTTTTTTCTAGTTTACACTAAAATTATATATGTGTAAAATTCATAATTTTTATGATATATATTATTTATATTCATATAGGAGGCTCTATGGAATTACGAACCATTGATACATTTCTAAAAGTTGCCGCAACACAGAACTTTTCAAAAGCGGCCGAGCAGCTCGGTTACTCTCAATCCGCTGTAACCGTGCAAATGCAAAAATTAGAAAAAGAATTGGAAACACAGCTATTTGAACGAATCGGGAAACGCGTATTTTTAACTGAAAAAGGACAAGAATTTGTTCATTATGCAAATGAAATTAAAGAAGCTACTAATTTGGCATTATCCTTTTCCAAACAAGAAGAATCTCCGAAAGGAAAACTTCGCATTGGCGGCGTAGAATCCATTTGTACTGCATTACTTCCAGAATTATTATTAGAATTTTATAAACTTTGCCCGGAAGTAGAGGTGGTGATTCATTCTGGAACCACAGATGCTCTTCTTGAATTGGCAGCAGGAAATAACTTGGATCTTGTCTTTACATTAGACCATAAAATCTATCGTTCGGAGTGGAATTGTCCGATTCAGGAAGCTGAAGATGTGATTTTTGTTACGCTTGATCAGCAACATCGCTTT
>JARIEI010000173.1 GCA_029256845.1 Ruminococcus sp.
TGCAAATTCTTGGTTTCTTCCGCCTTTTCCTTTTCCTTTTAAATGCACAATGGTTTCACCACCAACAATAAATGCTTTTTTCCCTTTCTGTTCATAAGTTTTCCCAATAGATGCTAGAAAACTTCCCGCATCTTTGGCTTCACAACAAAGAGAATCGGTCAATATCTGTGCTTCATACCCTAGCTCTTCACAATAACGCTTTGCAGAATTGCAAAGGGCTTTTACACTTCCACTTACTGCTGTTACAACATTGGAAAGCTTCTTTGGCGTTTCTTTTTTAATTGCATCTTTTGCTGTTTCACTTAGTTTCAAGTTGTATTTTTTCACTATAGCAGCTGCCTCTTCTGATGTTGAATGATCTGTATAAGCTGGTCCAGATGCAATCATATCTAGTGGATCTCCAAGAACATCACTAAGCACTATACTATATACCTTTGCAGGCTCACACATTTTAGCAAATTTACCACCTTTGACTTTAGACAATCGTTTTCGAATGGTATTCATTTCCACAATCGAAGCTCCACATGCAAGCATTTGCTTCGTGATGTCTTCTAGTTCTTCCAATTTCACTTCTGGATCTTCAAAAAGCGCAGATCCACCACCTGATACAAGAAAAAGAACCGTATCCTCTTCTGTCAATGAGGAAATCAATTTTTCTGCTTCTTTTGTTCCTTTTACGCTGTTTTCATCTGGAATTGGATGTCCACCTTCAAAGCATCGTATTTGCTCAAGATTCTCTTTTACATGATCATATTTTGTAATTACAACTCCATCTTTTATTTTATCAGAAAGACTTTCTCTTGCTGCCTTTGCCATATGCCATGCCGCCTTTCCAATTGCAACCAAATAAACATTTCCACTGATCTTCATCTCTTCAATCGCTCTTTTTACTGCAACATCAGGTAAATTGTCTTGGATTGTATTTGTAATTATATAATCTGCATCTTTTCTTAATTTCATATTCTCTCTCTATTCTTTTTATAATATTCCATTCCTATTATTGTTATAGGAATATAACTGAAATCAAAAATACAACAATAATTGTGGTAATTCCCATAACTCCAGTCATTCCTGTTTGGCACTTGTAGGCTTGCTTTGTATTCATATCTGAAAATTGTGATACAACCCAGAAATAGGAATCATTTACATGAGATACTGTCATTGACCCTGCACCAATTGCCATAATTACTAATACTCTTCCTAATGAGGAACCAAGTCCCATTGTTGTAATCATTGGTGCAATCATCGCTGAAGTAGTAATCATTGCAACAGTAGATGCTCCCATCGCCATCTTCAGCAGTGCTGCGATAATGAATGGAAGAAATACACCTATTCCGATTCCTAAAAGAGAACCGCTGATGGCATCTGCGAGTGGAAGTTGTTGGATAATCGCTCCAAACGAACCACCTGCTCCGGTAATGGCAAGAATTCCAGCAGAATCTGTAATCCCTTCTGTAACCCATTTCAATGCATTTGATTTTTCACTTTTTGGAATCAATGTCATTGCAATAAACACTCCTACAATCAGTGCAACCACCGGATTTCCTATGAATGTACAAACTTGACTAAAAATCCCCTTTCCAAAAGGAGCAGACGGAAAATCTGCAACTGACTTAAGTGCAATGAGAATGATTGGAACAAGAATTGGTGCAAAACTATGTAAAGCTGATGGGAGTTGACCATATTTTTTTACAAGTTCGTCTACTGTATATTCCGGATTCGCTGGGATTTCAACTTTCTTTGAAATTTTTTTTGCATAAATGCAAGCTGCCATAGTTGCTGGCAATGACACAATCAGACCTATAAGGATTGTAAGACCAAGATCTGCTCCAAGTGTTCCTGCCATAGCGATTGGTCCTGGAGTTGGTGGAACAAGGCAATGGGTTGCATAAAGACCACCTGAAAGAGCCGTAGCCATTACTGCAAGCGATACATTGGATTCACTTGCAAGTGCTCTTGCAATGGGACTTAAAATTACAAATCCAGAGTCACAAAACACAGGAATTCCTGTTACA
>JARIEI010000039.1 GCA_029256845.1 Ruminococcus sp.
ATCCTTATGTTTGCTGTTTCGGATTTTACAGATACCATCATGGTTAAAATGTTTACGAGAAACGAACAACTTCCAGAACTTTTGGCTGAATTGAAAAAGGGTGCATTTGTTAAGATAAAAGGTGTGACTACAATTGATAAATATGATGGAGAATTGACCATTGGTTCGGTAACCGGAATTAAAAAAGCAACAGATTTTACGGTTTCACGTCAGGATATTAGTCCAAAAAAACGTGTGGAACTACATTGTCATACAAAGATGAGTGATATGGATGGAGTTTCAGAAGTTTCAGATATTGTAAAGCGTGCCCATGATTGGGGACATCCGGCAATTGCAATTACGGATCACGGAGTAACACAAGCATTTCCAGATGCAAATCATTTTATTGAGCGACTTCCAAAAGAGGATCCTTTTAAAGTGATTTATGGAGTAGAAGGATATGTAGTAGACGATTTAACAGATATTGCGGTTAATGGGACAGACCAAAGCCTAGATGAGACTTACATTGTGTTTGATTTAGAAACAACAGGGTTTAGCGCAATCAATGACCGTATCATTGAAATCGGAGCAGTAAAAGTAGAAAAAGGGAAAATAGTAGATTCATTTAGTACCTTTGTGAATCCAAAACGTCCAATTCCATTTGAAATCACTAAACTTACAACCATTACGGATGAAATGGTTATGGAATCTCCGGAAATTGAAGAGGTTCTTCCTCAATTTCTTGAATTTGTAGGAGATGGAATTTTAGTTGCGCATAATGCAAGATTTGACGTGGGATTTGTTGAGCAGAATTGTGAACGATTGGGAATTGAGCGAACATTCGTTTCGGTCGATACGGTTGCCATTGCAAGGATTTTATTGCCAACATTGTCCAAATACAAGTTAAATGTAGTAGCAAAAGCACTAGGTATTTCACTAGAAAATCACCATCGTGCAGTGGATGATGCAGCAGCAACTGCGGAAATATTTGAAAAGTTTATAGCAATGCTAAAAGATGTAGGAATAAAGACGCTAGGAGAATTAAATAAATTTGGAGAAACAAACCCAAATGCTATTATGAAAATGCCGACCTATCACATTATTCTTCTTATAAAGAATGATACAGGAAGATTTAACCTCTACAAATTAATTTCGGCTTCCAATTTGATGTATTACTCCAGAAGACCAAGAATTCCTAAAAGTATGCTTAATAAATATCGAGATGGTCTCATCATAGGAAGTGCATGCGAAGCAGGCGAATTATATAAAGCAGTGTTAGAAAATAAACCGGCAAAGGAAATTGCTCGACTTGCTGAATTTTATGATTATTATGAAATTCAGCCGCTTGGGAATAATAAGTTTATGATTGAGAGTGAAAAAATCCCACAGGTTCAAAGTGTTGAGGATTTGCAGGAATTAAATAAAAAAATTATTCGCCTAGGAGAGAAGTTTAAAAAACCAGTAGTTGCTACCTGTGATGTTCATTTCCTTGATCCAGAAGATGAAGTGTATCGACGAATCATTATGGCAGGAAAGGGGTTTAAAGATGCAGATGATCAAGCACCGTTATATTTGCGTACAACCCAAGAGATGTTAGATGAATTTGAGTATCTTGGATCCTCAAAAGCAAAAGAAATTGTCATTGATAATCCGAATAAAATCTGTGCAATGATTGAAAAAATAGCACCAGTTAATCCAAATAAATGTCCTCCGGTAATTCCAAATTCAGAACAAGATTTAAGGGATATCTGCTACAAAAAAGCGCATGAGGTATATGGGGATGACTTGCCAGAACCAGTATCAGCAAGATTAGAAAAGGAATTAAATTCTATTATATCCAATGGATACTCTGTAATGTATATCATTGCTCAAAAACTGGTTTGGAAGTCTAATGAAGATGGATATCTTGTAGGATCCAGAGGATCCGTAGGTTCTTCTTTCGTTGCTACGATGTCAGGAATTACGGAAGTAAATCCACTAAGTCCTCATTATTATTGCTCTCATTGTCACTATAATGAGTTTGATTCTGATGAAGTAAAAGCTTATGCTGGAGGGTGTGGTTATGATATGCCAGATAAAAATTGTCCAGTCTGTGGAGAAAAGCTAGTAAAAGCTGGGTTCGACATCCCGTTTGAAACATTCCTTGGATTTAAAGGCGACAAAGAACCAGATATCGACCTTAATTTTTCCGGTGATTATCAGGCAAAAGCGCATAAATACACAGAGGTTATTTTTGGAGAAGGACATACTTTTAAAGCAGGAACCATTGGAACATTGGCAGATAAAACGGCTTACGGATATGTAAAGAACTATTACGAAGAACGTGGGCAAAGAAAAAGAAGATGCGAAATTGAACGTATTTCTCAAGGTTGTACTGGAATTCGACGAAGTACAGGACAACATCCCGGAGGAATTGTTGTATTGCCTCATGGGCATGATATTAATGAATTTACACCAATTCAGCATCCGGCAAATGATATGACCTCCGATATCATAACAACACATTTTGATTATCACTCTATTGACCATAACCTTTTAAAACTTGATATATTAGGGCATGATGATCCGACTATGATTCGAACGCTAGAAGAGTACATTACTTCAGATGCATTGGAAAATGAATATAACGAGGACAATCCGTTTGATGCTACAAAAATCCCTCTTGATGATGAAAAAGTATTATCCTTGTTTCATGATACATCCGCTTTAGGAATTAAACCAGAGGATATTGGCGGATGCAAACTTGGCTGTCTTGGAATACCAGAATTTGGAACGGATTTTGTAATTCAGATGGTTCAAGATGCGAAACCAACGTCATTGTCAGATCTTATTCGAATTTCTGGACTATCCCATGGTACAGATGTATGGGTAGGAAATGCACAAGAATTGGTTAAGTCTGGAAAAGCAACCATTTCTACCTGTATTTGTACACGAGATGATATCATGATTTATTTGATTAACAAAGGGGTAGATAGTGCATTATCATTTACAATTATGGAAAGTGTCAGAAAAGGAAAAGGATTAAAGCCAGAATGGGAAGAGGCTATGAAAGAAAAAGGAGTGCCAGATTGGTATATTTGGTCTTGTAAATTGATTAAATATATGTTCCCGAAGGCACATGCGGCAGCTTACGTTATGATGGCATACCGAATTGCCTATTGTAAAATTAATTACCCATTGGCTTATTATGGGGCATATTTTGGGATTCGTGCCAATGCTTTTTCTTACGAAATTATGTGTCAAGGAAAAGA
>JARIEI010000046.1 GCA_029256845.1 Ruminococcus sp.
CAGAATCAGAATTAGAAGCGAAAATGGAGCGTTGGGTGTATTTAAATGATCTTGCTGAAAGAATTGAAGCCCAAAAGCAAAATTGAGTAGCAAGATAATAAATTCAGGAAGCAAGATTTTATATTTCAACAAAGATTAGTTTATGGTATAATAATCTAGAAATGTAATGAAATAGGAAAGAGGTGCATTTTTATGAAAAAACCGGTACTTGTGATTATGGCAGCCGGTATGGGGAGCCGATACGGCGGGTTAAAACAATTGGATCCAGTAGACGAACAAGGGCATATTATTATGGATTTTTCCATTTTTGATGCTAAGAGAGCTGGTTTTGATAAAGTGGTTTTCATTATCAGAGAAGAATATGAAGAAGAGTTTAGAAAAAGAATCGGAGATCGGATCAGTAAATTGATGGACGTAGAGTATGTCTATCAAAAACTTGAAAATCTTCCGGAAGGATATAGCGTTCCAGAAAATCGTGTGAAACCATTTGGAACGGGACATGCAATTCTTAGTTGTAAAGGAGTTGTAGATGGTCCATTTGCAGTGATCAATGCAGATGATTACTATGGAGTTCATGCATTGTCTGCTATTTACGATTATTTATCAGAACACGAGGATGACCAGGTGTATCGTTACGCGATGGTAGGTTATCATTTAAAGAATACACTTACAGATAATGGTTCTGTATCAAGGGGAATTTGTCAAACAGACGAAGAAGATTACTTGACAGGGATTACAGAACGTACACATATAGTAAAATACGAAGATGGTACAGCTTTTTCAGAAGATGACGGACAGACGTATACAAAGATTGATCCGGATTGTATTTGTTCTTTAAATATGTTTGGATTTACAGCAAGTATGCTTCAAGAATTAGATCATCGTTTTGCAACATTTCTTGACGAAAATTTAGAGAAGAATCCATTGAAATGTGAATATTTTCTACCATCCGTTGTTGGAGATTTAATTCGTGAGAAAAAGGCTACAGTAAAAGTACTTGAATCTACAGATAAATGGTATGGAATCACATATAAAGAAGATAAGCAAAGTGTAGTTGATGCGATTATACGCATGAAGAATGATGGGATATACCCACAAAATTTGTGGGATTAGTCTAATAAAGAAAGGATGATAATGTATGGCAATTTTAGTAGCAGGTGGAGCAGGTTATATCGGTAGTCACACATGTGTAGAACTGCTCAACAGAGGGTATGAAGTAGTAGTAGTTGATAATCTTTACAATTCTAGCGAAGTTGCTCTAGAGCGTGTTCAGAAGATTACTGGAAAAACATTAAAGTTCTACAAAGGAGATATTCTCAACAGAGAAGATTTGGAACCAATTTTTGAAAACGAAAAAATTGAAACGGTTATCAATTTTGCAGGATTAAAAGCGGTAGGAGAATCTGTTGAAAAACCATGGGAGTATTATCATAATAACATTACAGGTACGTTGATTCTTTGTGATGTTATGAGAAAGCATGGCTGTAAGAACATTATCTTTAGTTCTTCTGCAACAGTTTACGGAGATCCTGCAGAGATTCCAATTACAGAAAATTGTCCAAAGGGAGAAATTACAAATCCATATGGACAGACAAAGGGAATGTTAGAGCAGATTCTTACAGATCTTCATGTAGGAGATCCAGAGTGGAATGTAATGCTTCTTCGTTATTTCAATCCAATTGGTGCACATGAATCAGGAATCATTGGAGAAGATCCAAAAGGTATTCCAAACAACCTTGTTCCATACATTGCACAGGTTGCTGTTGGAAAATTGGATTGCCTTGGAGTATTTGGAGATGACTATAATACACATGACGGTACAGGAGTTCGTGATTACATTCATGTAGTAGATCTTGCTGTTGGACATGTAAAAGCAGTGGAAAAATTAGAAACAAAAGAAGGAAAAGGAGTTCACATTTATAATCTTGGTACAGGAACCGGATATAGTGTATTAGATGTTGTAAAAGCATACGAAAAGGCATGTGGAAAAGAAATTCCTTATCAGATTAAACCTCGTCGTGCTGGTGATATTGCAGCGTGCTTCTGTGATGCAACAAAGGCAAAGGAAGAACTTGGCTGGGTAGCAGAACGTGGTATTGATGAGATGTGTGCAGATTCATGGAGATGGCAGTCTCAAAATCCAGATGGGTATGCAGACGCCCAATAGCCGAAAGGAGGCGTAGGTTATGGATGAACGCTTAGTTGATCTTTGTTCCAAAAAAAATTCAAAAGTACGAATTAAAATCATGAGTGGTCATTTCGCAACGAAGCATTCTCATGTGAATACGTATATTGATATGTCTACTGTAAAGACAAGACATAATAATGCTAGAGAAACAGCTAGAACATTGGTTGCAGAATATCTTACGAATACGATGGTTGATACCATTGTATGTTTGAAAAATACGCAAGTAATTGGCTCGTTTATGGCAGAGATGCTTTCAGAGAGCACAGCTTCACTTAGCGGGGGAAATAATATTTCCGTTGTAACTCCAGAATTCGATTCTACAGGGCAGATTTTCTTTCGAGACAACAATCAGAGAATGATTGAAGGAAAACAGGTTCTGATTTTAACGGATTCCATGTCGACAGGTTTAATGGCTGTGCAGGCAATTGATTCGATTTTGTATTATGGAGGCAGAGTGTGTGGGATCGCTTCTGTATTTAGTGCTATTTCTAAAGTGGCAGGAATGGAAGTGAAAACGGTGTTTACAGCATCAGACCTTCCAAATTACAAAGTGTATGCCCCACAAAATTGTAACATGTGTAAAGATAATATGAAAATTGACGGACTCATTAATGGGTTTGGCTGTGCAAAATTATAAAGAAAAAGCAGTTGATCTTTGAAGGTCAACTGCTTTTTAAATTCGATAAATAAAAAAAGCATCCATCTGACGGGAATGGATGCTTTTGAAAATTCTATAATTAAAAATTAAGCAATCTCGTTTACAGCTTTTGATAAACGGGAAATCTTTCTAGAAACTGTATTCTTGTGGTAAACACCTTTTGAACCAGCTTTTGTGATTTCAACGATAGCAGCTTTTAATGCAACTTTTGCTGCTTCTGCGTCTTTTGCAAGAACAGCTGCGTCAACCTTCTTTACAGCAGTCTTAACTTTTGATCTGATTGCTTTGTTTCTAGCAGTTTTTGTTTCGCTTACTAAAATTCTTTTCTTTGCAGATTTAATGTTAGCCAATCTGTACACCTCCAAATATATGTTAAATTCAAATTGTTATTGTGCTTCCGTTGATGCGGACACGGACACGGACGTTTCAACGGAACATACTCACTCATTTTAAGGTACACAAGGTATATTGTCAATACATATTTCCCAAAATATTGTAAAAAATAGGAATAAATGAAAAAAATTTAAGGAAAGGTGTGGTTTATGAAATGTTGGACAGGTATAATATTCGAACAGATCTTGCACTAGAGGAAAAAGAGCGTTTTGAATCAGATCATGTTGAAGTTCCAGGAGTTGTTTTGGAGGAAAACTATGATACAGAGCATGAAATTCGAATCACAAAAGTAAAAATTGAAACAGAAAATGGGGCTAAGATTATGTGTAAGCCTGCTGGCACATATCTTACCCTAGAAGCTCCGAATATGGCAGTCCCAGATGAGGAGTATCATCGAGAAATTTCTAAACAAGTCGCTGCTTATCTTGCAGAGTTGATTGCTGAATTGAAATTGCCTTGTAAACAGGAACTTTCCGTTCTAATCGTCGGACTTGGGAATCGACAAGTGACGCCAGATTCTTTGGGACCGGAGGTGGTAGATCATTTGGTCGTGACGAGACATATCGTAAAAGAGTATGGAAAATATGCGATGGGTATGGAAAATGCAAATCAGATCAGTGCCCTTGTACCAGGAGTTATGGGACAAACTGGTATGGAAACAGTTGAAATTATAAAAGGGGTAGTAGATCAGATAAAACCAGATCTTGTAATAGCAGTGGATGCATTGGCGGCTAGAAATACAAGAAGATTGCACAGAACAATTCAGATAGCCGATACGGGGATCCATCCTGGAACAGGGATTGGAAATCGAAGAGGTGGATTAACAAAAGAAACGATTGGAGTTCCGGTAATAGGAATTGGGGTTCCAACAGTTGTAGATGCTGCAACTATTGTCAGTGATACAATGGAAAATTTAATGCGCTCGATGGAAGAAACAAAACTGTTAAAAGGAGTAGGAGAAGTTTTAAAAACTTATAATGATGCCCAAAAGTATGAACTTGTCAAAAAGATGATTTCTCCCCATTTAAACGGGATGTTTGTAACCCCAAAAGATGTAGATGAAATGATTCAGCAAATTAGTTTCACAATCTCGGAAGCACTTAATATACTGTTTGCAAATGAAATTTCAGCATAAATATAACAAGCTGCCCATATATATGAAAAAAGAAAAACGTGGGCAGCTATTATGTAAGAAAGAAGGCATGGTATGAAGCGTACAATCATCATAGGAATTGAATTGTTGATACTAGGGGCACTCCTTGTCAAACCGATACATAAAGAAACAGAACAAAAGGTGGGGCGGTATTTTTTTCACAAAAGTCAGAAATATTTGCAACAATCTGCAGAAGAATTGTATATGCCAGGGATTGTTTACAAAGAAAAAGACAAGAAACAAACAAAAGATTGGGTGAAACAAAATGTTGCGGAATTTATTCCTGTTGCCAGTTATGTGGCTCATAAAGACAAAATAGAACAGCCAAAAGAAGATGAAGAAACAATTGCAAAAATTTTAGAGGAACAGGCAAATGATGAAAACAGTATTGATGAAAATGGAAAGTTGGTGGGAGATGATTCTATTGAGCGGCTGGAAAATCTTGTAGCACAGGACAATTCTCCGATTGATATGTCTATAGAACGTCTTAGAGATTTTAATTATTTAATGGGAACATTTTATACCGTAGACAGTTCCACTATGGCAGAGCCGGAGGAGTTTAATGTTGATGAGCTTCTTGGAAAAAGTATGAAAATTAGTACAGATACCAAAGGGCCGAAAGTTTTAATTTATCACACACATTCTCAGGAAGCGTTTGCGGATTCTGTTCCAGGAGATCCGACCACAACGATTGTAGGAGTAGGAGACTATTTGTGTGAATTGTTAAATAAAAAAGGGATTGAAACCATCCATGATAAAGGGGTGTATGATATTATAGATGGAAAATTAGATCGTAGTATGGCATATGAAGTGTCTATGGAAGCAGCGCAAGCAATTTTAGATGCGAATCCAAGTATAGAAGTTGTTATTGACCTCCATAGAGATGGGGTGGCAGAAGGAACCCACTTGGTGACGGAAGTAAATGGAAAACCAACAGCAAAAATCATGTATTTTAATGGACTTAGTAAAACGAGAATTAATGGAGAAATTAATTATCTTTCCAATCCTTATATTCAGGATAACCTAGCACTTTCTCTTCAAATGGAATTGGCAACAGAAAAAATGTATCCTGGCTTTGCAAGACGAATTTATTTACGAGGATATCGTTATAATCAACACCTACTTCCTAAGGCGTTATTGATCGAGGCAGGCGCACAGACAAACACCGTACAGGAGATGAAAAATGCAATGGAGGCATTGGCAGATGTACTTCAGTACGTTCTTACAGATTAATTCATTTATTGAACCTATGAGTGAACTGTGATAAGATAGAGGATATGCGTAAAGAGGAGAATGAATATGGGAAATAAAAATACATATGATGCAGATAGTATTGCTGTATTAGAAGGGTTAGAGGCGGTAAGAAAACGGCCTGGAATGTATATCGGAAGTGTTTCAACGAAAGGATTGAATCATCTGATTTATGAAATTGTAGATAATGCAGTAGATGAGCATCTTGCTGGATATTGTACGAAAATACAAGTAACTTTAGAGAAAGATGGTTCTGCGACAATTGAAGATAATGGACGAGGAGTTCCGGTTGGAATGCATAAAAAAGGAGTTTCAGCGGAACGTATTGTATATACTACTTTACATGCAGGCGGAAAGTTCGATGATTCCTCTTACAAAACAAGTGGCGGTCTTCATGGAGTTGGATCATCTGTTGTAAATGCATTATCCACCTATATGGATGTACAAGTTAGCCGAGAAGGGGCAATCCATCATGATCGATTTGAACGTGGAATTCCAGTCATTGAATTGGAAAATGGACTTCTTCCTATTATTGGGAAAACGAGAAAAACAGGGACAAAAGTTAATTTCTTACCAGATGATACCATTTTTGAAAAAACAAAATTTCGGGCGGAAGAAGTAAAAAGTCGTCTCCATGAAACCGCATATTTAAATCCAAAGCTGACCATTGTATTTGACGATAAAAGGACGGGATCACAAGAGCATATTGAATATCAAGAACCAGATGGAATTGTCGGTTTTATTAAAGACCTTAATCATAAAAAAGAACTGATACATGAGCCGATTTATTTTAAGGGAGAGGCGGATGGAATTGAAGTGGAAATTGCACTTCAATATGTTAATGAATTCCATGAAAATGTGCTTGGATTCTGTAATAATATCTATAATGCAGAAGGAGGAACCCATTTAACTGGGTTTAAGACCACATTTACTACACTTATGAATCAATATGCCAGAGAAATAGGTATCCTCAAAGAAAAGGATGCCAATTTTACTGGGGCAGATATCCGAAATGGGATGACCGCAATTGTTTCAATCAAACATCCAGACCCAAGATTCGAAGGACAGACAAAAACAAAACTTGACAATCCAGATGCAGCTAAGGCGACGGGAAAGGTTACTGGAGATGAGATGGTGCTCTATTTTGACAGAAACTTAGATACCTTAAAAAAAGTGCTTTCCTGTGCAGAAAAAGCAGCAAAAATTAGAAAAACAGAAGAGAAGGCAAAAACCAATCTACTGACAAAGCAAAAATATTCTTTTGATAGTAATGGCAAATTGTCAAATTGCGAAAGTAGAGATGCGAAACAATGCGAGATTTTTATAGTAGAGGGAGATTCCGCGGGAGGATCCGCAAAGTCTGCAAGGAATCGTATGTATCAGGCAATTCTTCCAATTCGAGGTAAAATATTGAACGTAGAGAAAGCAAGCATAGATAAAGTGCTTGCGAATGCGGAAATTAAAACAATGATCAATGCATTTGGCTGTGGGTTTTCAGAAGGATTCGGGAACGATTTTGACATTACAAAACTTCGTTATAATAAGATTATTATCATGGCAGATGCAGATGTAGATGGAGCACATATCTCCACATTACTTTTAACCCTCTTTTATCGATTTATGCCAGAACTTATTTATGAAGGTCATATTTATATTGCCATGCCCCCACTTTATAAAGTGATGCCAAAAAAAGGGAAAGAAGAATATTTATATGATGACAAAGCATTAGAAAAATATCGAAAAACACATGAGGGAGGATTTACTCTTCAGCGATATAAAGGACTTGGAGAGATGGATCCAGATCAGTTGTGGGAGACAACGCTAAATCCCGATACAAGACTTTTAAAACTAGTGGAAATCGAAGATGCTCGTATGGCATCAGCGGTAACGGAAATGTTAATGGGAACAGAAGTTCCACCGAGAAGACAATTTATTTACGAACACGCCACTGATGCTGAGTTGGATATATAATAGGAGACAGAAAAAATGGATAGAAATGAAGCACAGATCATCCGAACCGAATATTCGGATGTTATGAAAAAATCATACATTGACTATGCCATGAGTGTCATTATTGCAAGAGCCCTTCCAGATGTTAGAGATGGGTTAAAACCAGTGCAAAGAAGAACTTTGTATGATATGCATGAATTGGGAATACGATATGATAAACCATATCGAAAGTGTGCAAGAATTGTTGGAGACACCATGGGTAAATATCATCCACATGGAGACAGTTCGATTTATGAAGCCTTGGTCGTTATGGCACAGGAATTCAAAAAAGGTATGGTACTTGTGGATGGACATGGGAATTTTGGGTCTATTGAAGGAGATGGGGCGGCTGCAATGCGTTATACGGAGGCTCGCCTTGCGAAATTTACACAGGAAGTATATTTATCAGACCTTGACAAAAATGTAATTGATTTTGGACCTAATTTTGATGAAACAGAAAAAGAGCCAATTGTACTTCCAGTGCGAATCCCGAATCTTTTGGTAAATGGTGCAGAAGGAATCGCAGTAGGAATGGCTACCAGTATTCCTACACATAATTTAGGGGAAGTAATTGACGCTGTGAAAGCCTATATGAAAAATGGCGATATTAGTACCAAGCAGTTAATGAAATATGTAAAAGGACCAGATTTTCCGACAGGCGGTATTGTTGTGAATAAAGATGATCTACTATCTATTTATGAAACAGGACAAGGGAAGATTAAACTTCGTGGTAAAGTGGAAGTAGAAGATCTAAGAGGCAGAAAAAAACAACTGGTAATTACAGAAATCCCGTATACAATGATCGGAGCAGGAATTGGAAAATTCTTAAATGACGTGGCGCATCTTGTAGAGACGAAAAAGACAAGTGACATCGTTGATATATCGAATCAATCATCGAAAGATGGGATCCGAATTATTTTGGAATTAAAAAAAGGAGCAGATGTAGAAAATCTTACAAATATGCTCTACAAAAAAACAAGATTAGAAGATACGTTTGGTGTCAATATGCTGGCAGTGGCAAATGGAAGACCAGAAACACTTGGATTAAAAGCAATTATTGAACATCATGTAGACTTCCAGTTTGAAGTAACAACTAGAAAATACAAAACGCTTTTGGCGAAAGAATTGGATAAGCAAGAAATACAAGAAGGACTTATAAAAGCTTGTGATGTTATTGATCTTATTATCGAAATCCTTCGTGGAAGCAAATCGATGAAAGATGCGAAAGAGTGTTTAATAAATGGAAACACAGAACCGATTAAATTTAAATCAAAAATTTCTCAAAAAATGGCCGCAATGCTTCGCTTTACTGAAAAGCAAGCAACAGCAATATTGGAGATGCGTCTTTATAAATTGATTGGATTAGAAGTTGAAGATCTAAAAATAGAACATGAGAAAACAGTGAAAAATATTGCAATGTATCAGGATGTTTTAAACAACTATGATTCTATGGCGGCACTTATCATGTCAGAATTAGATGCGTATAAAAAAGAGTATGGAAGAAAACGTAAAACACAGATTGAAAATGCAGAGGAAGCTGTGTTTGAAGAAAATAAAATTAAGGAACAGGAAGTTGTGTTCCTAATGGATCGATTTGGATATGCCAAAACGATAGACACGTCTGTTTATGAAAGAAATAAGGATGCAGCTGAAAAAGAAAATAAATATATTTTACATTGTTTAAATACAGGGAAAATCTGTGTCTTTACGAATACGGGAAAAATGCATCAGATAAAAGTATTAGATCTTCCTTACGGGAAGTTTAGAGATAAGGGAATTCCGATTGACAATGTAAGTAATTATTTAAGCAGTGAAGAGCAGATCATTGCGGTTTTTGATAGTGAACAAATGCGATTTGCAAACTTAATATTTGCTACGAAACAAGGGATGATTAAGAAGACAGAAGGAACACAGTTCCAAGTCATGAAACGGACCATTGCAGCAACAAAACTTCAAGAACAAGATGAATTAGTAGCAGTTGCAGTGGTAAGTGAGGATAAACAAATTGTATTGCAAACAAAAAATGGTTATTTTCTAAAGTTTCCGGTTGCTGATGTGCCAGAGAAAAAACGAGGTGCAGTAGGTGTAAGAGGCATGAAATTACAAAAGAAAGATGAACTGGAAATGGTCTATGTATTTGAAGATGGGACCGAGACAGTAGTAATATTTGGAGAAAAAGAAGTGTATCTTAACCGATTAAGGCAAGCGAAACGTGATACCCAAGGTACAAAAGTACGAAACTAGATAAGAATGAATAGAAATCATGAAATGATGAATAAACCTTGCATTCTATAGGCAAAGGTGCTATACTACAAATAGTTACATAAGAATCCGGCAGAAGAGTGAACGAAAGTTCACTCTTCTTTGTTGGTAGAAACAAACAGTTCAGTAACAATAAATCTTCCGAAAGGCGGAAAAAGAATAGAAAGGAAGTTAAGCGTGTCAAGAAGAGAAGAATACGAACAGCAGACAGAGCAATTACTGGAACCAATCATTTTAGAACTTGGGTTTGAATTGGTAGATGTAGAGTATGTAAAGGAAGCCGGAAACTGGTATTTAAGAGCCTATATTGATAAACCAGGTGGAATTACAGTAGACGATTGTGAGATGGTTAGCAGAAGATTTTCAGATATCCTAGATGAAAAAGATTATATTGAAGATAGCTATATTTTTGAAGTGAGTTCGCCAGGTCTTGGCCGACCATTAAAAAAAGAGAAGGATTTTCAACGCAGTCTTGGTGAAGAAGTAGAGGTTCGAACTTACCGTGCGATTGACCGGCAAAAAGAATTTATAGGGGTCTTAAAGGCGTTTGATAAAGAAACGGTTACATTAGAATATGAAGATGAATCTACACAAATTTTTGAAAAGAGTGATATTGCGCTTATACGCTTAGCTTTAGATTTTTAAATTAGGAGGAAATTACAAAATGAATACAGAATTATTAGAAGCACTTACGATTCTTGAAGAAGAAAAAAATATTAGCAAAGAGACGATGATGGATGCAATTGAAAATTCTCTCATCAGTGCATGTAAAAACCATTTTGGAACATCTGATAATATTAAGATTATCATGGATCGTGAAACCTGTGATTATTCCGTATATGCAGAAAAAGAAGTAGTAGAAGAAGTGTTTGATCCAGCAATTGAAATTTCACTTGAAGATGCAGAAAAAATAGATTCTTCACTTACAATTGGAGATGTTGCACAGATTCCGATTGAATCAAAATCATTTGGACGTATTGCAACACAAAATGCTAAGAATTTAATTCTTCAAAAAATTAGAGAAGAAGAAAGAAAAGTTGTTTATGATCAATATTTTGAAAAAGAAAAAGATATTGTTACAGGGATTGTACAGCGCTATGTAGGTAAAAATATTAGTATTGACCTTGGAAAGGCAGATGCAATGCTTACAGAGAATGAACAGGTAAAAGGAGAGGTCTTTAAACCTACAGAGAGAATTAAGCTTTACGTAGTAGAAGTGAAGAATACAACAAAGGGACCAAAAATTCTCGTATCTCGTACACATCCAGAATTTGTAAAACGTCTGTTTGAAGCAGAGGTTACAGAAGTAAGAGATGGTATTGTTGAAATTAAGAGTATTGCAAGAGAAGCAGGATCTCGTACAAAGATTGCCGTTGCTTCTAATGATGAAAACGTAGATCCTGTAGGAACTTGCGTTGGGGTAAATGGTGCAAGAGTGAATGCAGTCGTAAATGAGTTACGAGGAGAGAAGATTGATATTATAAATTGGGATGAAAATCCAGCATTGTTGATTGAAAATGCACTAAGTCCAGCAAAAGTAATTTCTGTAATGGCAGATCCAGATGAAAAATCAGCAAGTGTTATCGTTCCAGATTATCAGCTTTCTCTTGCAATTGGTAAGGAAGGTCAAAATGCAAGACTTGCAGCACGCCTTACCGGATATAAAATTGATATCAAGAGCGAATCACAGGCGATTGAATCAGGGGAACTTTCACCAAATTACATGGAAGAAACCTGTTACGAGAATGAAGAAGACGAGATGAATGAATAATAACCTTATGCGAGGTGGAATAATTGAACAATAAAAAGATACCAATGCGTAAATGCGTAGGATGCGGGGAGATGAAACCGAAAAAAGAGCTTATTCGTGTATTACGTACAACAGAAGAGGAATTTGTACTAGATACGACAGGCAAAAAGAATGGGCGAGGAGCATATATCTGTAAATCAAAACAATGTTTTTTGAAGGCGGTAAAAAGTAAAGGGCTTGAACGTTCCTTTAAACAAGCTATTCCGGAAGAGGTATACACGAGACTGGAAAAGGAGATGGATGAACTTGGCTCAGAATAAAATTTTATCGCTAGTCGGGATGGCGACAAAAGCGGGGAGAGTTGTAAGCGGTGAGTTTATGACCGAACGTGAAGTGAAGTCTGGAAAAGCAACGCTTGTTATTGTTGCAGCAGATGCATCAGACAATACAAAAAAGAAATTCAAAGATATGTGTGAATTTTATAAAGTTCCAATTTATTTTTATAGTGATAAAGACACCTTAGGGCATGCAATAGGGAAAGAATTCCGTGCATCTCTGGCGATATTGGACGAAGGATTTGCAAAAGGAATTCAGAAACATTTTAACTCGATTGACAATACGATTGCATAAATGGAGGTAGTAGACATGACAAAAATGAGAGTACATGAGCTTGCAAAAGAGCTTGGAATGGAAAATAAAGAACTAATCGATGTTCTTGCAAAGAAGCATGTAGATGTAAAAAGTCACATGAGTTCTTTAGAGGATCATGTGGTAGAAGAAATTAGAAAAACTGCGAAGGCAGAGAAGGCAGACGAACAAGGCGCAAAGAAGAAAAATATTGTGCAAGTATTCCGACCACAGAATTCAAAGAGTGGAGGTCGTATGCAAGGGAAGGGACAACGTCCACAGTCTTCTAATAATCAGACACAGCATGGACAGCGTTCACAGGGAGCTCACACACAAAGTAATACGTCTCAAGACGGAGGATCCCAGACAAGGGGAACAAAATTTAACAACAATCGTGATCGCAGACCAAATAGCGGTCAAAGAGACGACAGAAATGACAGAAATTTCGGTAATCGTGATAACAGAAGACCAAATAGCGGTCAAAGAGACGAACGTAGAAATTCAGACAATCAAGATCGCAGATCCAATAACAATCAATACAAAGATCGTTCTTCAAATAATTCAAGAGACAATAGAAACTTTAATGGCTCTAGAGATAATAATTCTTTTTCACGTCAAAATGACAGAAGAGAAGATCGTAGAGATGATCGAAGAGACAACCGCAGAGATAGCCGTAGAGATGACAGAGAGTCTTTGTCTTCTGCATTAATTGAACAACAAAAGAATCAGAGAAATAAAGCAAAAGAAAAAGAAAAAGATAATAAGAAAAAAGAATATAAAGAGAATGGGTTTGACAATAAGAGCAGACGTAATAAAAAGCAAAAACAAGTGGCAGAAGTTCAAAAACCACAACCAAAGCCAGTTGTAAAACAAGAAGAGCAGATTAAACAGATTGTTATTCCAGAAGTTCTTACAATCAAAGAACTTGCAGATAAGATGAAAATTGTACCATCTGCAATTGTAAAGAAACTTTTCCTTCAAGGGAAAATTGTAACAGTAAATCAGGAAATTGATTACGAAACAGCAGAAGAAATTGCAATGGAATTTGAAGTTCTTTGTGAAAAAGAAGAAGTGGTTGATGTTATTGAAGAGCTGTTAAAAGAAGAGGAAGAAGATGAAGCAACAATGGTAAAACGCCCACCAGTTATCTGTGTTATGGGGCACGTTGACCATGGTAAAACATCACTTCTTGATGCCATTCGTCACTCAAGTGTTACGACACGTGAAGCAGGTGGAATCACGCAACATATTGGTGCGTATATTGTAGATGTTAATGGGGAACAGATTACATTTCTTGATACACCAGGTCATGAAGCGTTTACAGCTATGCGTATGAGAGGTGCTAGTTCAACAGATATTGCGATTCTAGTAGTTGCAGCAGATGATGGTGTAATGCCACAGACAGTAGAAGCGATCAATCATGCAAAGGCAGCAGGAATCGAGATTATCGTAGCAGTAAATAAAATTGATAAGCCAAGTGCCAATATCGACCGTGTAAAACAAGAGCTTGCAGAGTATGAATTAATCCCAGAAGATTGGGGTGGAAGTACAATTTTCGTTCCAGTATCTGCACATACAAAAGAAGGGATTCCAGAATTGCTTGAAATGATTCTTTTAACTGCAGAAGTAATGGAGTTGAAAGCGAATCCAAATCGTGCGGCAAGAGGTCTTGTAATTGAGGCACAGCTCGATAAAGGAAAAGGTAGTGTGGCTACTGTCCTTGTACAAAAAGGTACATTACATGTAGGAGATGCTATCGCAGCAGGATCGGCACATGGTAAAGTAAGAGCAATGATGGATGATAAAGGACGTCGTGTAAAAGAAGCAGGTCCATCACAACCAGTGGAAATTCTTGGGTTAAATGGAGTTCCAAATGCTGGGGAAGTATTTGTAGGATGTGAGACGGAGAAGGAAGCAAGAAGCTTTGCGGAAACATTTATTGCACAGAATAAGGCGAAACTTCTAGAAGAAACAAAATCAAAGATGTCCTTAGATGATCTGTTCAACCAGATTCAAGAAGGCAACTTAAAAGAATTAAACATTGTAGTTAAAGCAGATGTTCAAGGATCTGTAGAAGCTTTGAAACAAAGCCTTCTTAAATTATCAAATGATGAAGTTGTAATTAAAATCATCCATGGTGGTGTTGGAGCTATCAATGAATCTGATGTTATTTTAGCATCCGCATCAAATGCGATTATCATTGGATTTAACGTTCGTCCAGATGCAACTGCAAAGGAAATTGCAGATAATGAGGGTGTTGATTTAAGATTATACCGCGTTATTTACAATGCAATTGAAGACGTAGAGGCAGCCATGAAAGGTATGCTAGATCCAATCTTTGAAGAAAAAGTGCTTGGACACGCGGAAGTTCGTCAGACATTTAAGGCATCAGGAGTTGGTACGATTGCAGGTTCATATGTACTTGATGGTACATTTGAACGAAATTGTAAAGTACGTCTTACACGTGATGGAATCGTGATTTTTGACGGTCCGCTGGCATCTCTTAAGAGATTTAAAGATGATGTAAAAGAAGTAAGAGCCGGATATGAATGTGGATTTGTATTTGAAGGATATAATGACATTAAAGAAGGCGATCTTGTAGAGGCTTACAAGATGGTCGAGGTTGAAAGAAAGTAACATACGTTTCGTATTATAAAGGAGCATTTATGAGAAAAAACAGTATAAAAAATACAAGAGTAAATACAGAAGTTCTAAAAGAATTAAGCAAGATTTTACGCGAAGGAATTAAAGACCCAAGAGTGGCGCCTTTTACTTCTGTTGTTGCTGTTGAGGTTGCTCCAGACCTTAAAACATGTAAAGCATACATTAGCGTTCTCGGTGATGAAAAAGCACAAGAGGACACAGTAAAAGGTCTTCAGAGCGCAGAAGGCTATATCAGAAGAGAACTTGCTAGAACAGTAAATATGAGAAATACACCAGAAATTAAATTTATTTTGGACCAGTCTATTGAGTATGGAGTGAACATGAGTAGAATGATTGATGAGGTAACAAAAGATTTAAAAGATGGAGAGGAATAAGTATGACAGTTGTTTTAGCAGAAATCCTAAAGGGAAGAAAGAGCGTGGCTATTAGTGGCCATGTTCGCCCGGATGGAGATTGTACAGGTGCTTGCCTTGGACTTTATATGTATTTGATTAAAGAATACCCAAACTTAAAAGTGGATGTATATCTAGAAAAAATCCCACATTCTTTTCATATCATTGAAAAAACAGAAGATATTAAGCATCAGATTACAGTAGAAAAGCCATATGATCTGTTTATTTGTTTAGATTGTGGGGATGAATCAAGACTTGGTTTTTCGGCCCCATTATATGAAAAGGCGAAACATACAGTTTGTATTGATCATCATGTTAGTAATCAGGCCTTTGCAGATGAAAATTATATTGTTCCAGATGCTAGCTCTACATCAGAATTAATTTATACACTTCTTGATAAAGAGAAAATAACACGTCCTATTGCAGAAGCTTTATATATGGGGATTGTACATGATACAGGAGTGTTTCAATATTCTTGTACTGCACCGTCTACTATGGAGGCGGGAGCGGAATTATTGAGAAAAGGAATCGATGGAAGTAAAATTATCGATCAGACATATTATGAAAAAACTTATATTCAAAATCAGCTTTTGGGAAAAGCACTGTTGGAGAGTTTTTT
>JARIEI010000063.1 GCA_029256845.1 Ruminococcus sp.
ATTTAAAGAAATCTGAACTGTTTTCAATGGTAATACCTCCTTCAATAATGAATGTATGTATAGGGAATGTAACCCTATTTCCATTCTAGTTGAAGAGGGGGTAAAAGTCAAGAATCAAAAACTAAAATACAGGAGAATATTTTATGAAAAAAGCAGCATTACATAACTTAGGATGTAAGGTCAATGCGTATGAAACAGAAGCTATGCAAGAACTGCTAGAAAACGCAGGTTACGAGATTGTACCTTTTAAAGAAAAAGCTGATATTTATATTATAAATACATGTACAGTGACCAATATGGCGGATCGAAAATCCAGACAAATGCTTCATAAAGCAAGAAAAATGAATCCAGATGCTGTGATCGTTGCAGCAGGCTGTTATGTTCAAGCATTAGAAGGCGAAGAACAAATAGATTCTAGTGTGGATATCATTATAGGAAATAATAAAAAGCAGGATCTTATTGAAATATTAAATGAATACGAGGAACAAAAAAACGATGGTGATAATCAGCTTTTGAGTGAGAAAATAGATATTAATCACACAAAAGAGTATGAAACACTCCATTTATCCACAACAGGAGAACATACAAGAGCATATATTAAAGTGCAAGATGGCTGTAATCAATTTTGTTCCTATTGCATTATTCCATATGCAAGAGGGAGAGTTAGAAGCCGGGAGAAAGAAGATGTGGTAGAAGAGGTGAAACGCCTAGCACATAATGGCTATAAAGAGATTGTGCTAACAGGGATTCATTTAAGTTCTTATGGAATTGATCTAGAAGAAGGAGATAACTTACTTACACTTATTCAAGCGGTTCACGCTGTGGAGGGAATAGAAAGAATACGATTAGGATCATTGGAACCACGAATTATCACAGAAGAATTTGTAAAAGCAATTTCAGAAATGCCAAAAATATGTCCTCATTTCCACTTGTCGTTACAAAGTGGGTGTGACGAAACATTAAAAAGGATGAATCGACGATATACAAGTGAGGAATACTATGAAAAATGTATAATTTTAAGAAAATATTTTGATTCACCAGCATTAACTACAGATGTGATAGTTGGATTTCCAGGGGAAACGGAAGAAGAGTTTCAAAAATCAAAAGAATTTGTGGAAAAAATTGGATTCTATGAAACGCATGTGTTTAAATATTCCAAACGTCATGGAACAAAAGCAGCCTTGATGCCAAATCAAATACAAGAAGAAATAAAGACACAGCGAAGTGATGCACTTTTAAAACTGCATGAGAAACAAAAAGCAAAATATGAGCAGTCCTTGTATGGAAAAGAAGTAGAAGTGCTTGTTGAAGAAACTATAGAAAAGGATGGAGCGCGCATCCAGGTGGGACATACAAAAGAATATATAAAAGTAGGAATTACAAGTGAAAAGAATCTCCAAAATCAGATTGTGATTGGGAAAATAGGAGAGGATTCGGATTTTTTCATTGAAATCTGAGTAGGATTATATTAAGATTATAGGTAGGATAGTTTGCATGTATGGAGAAATACATTCTACAGACAGCATGAAATAATGAAAAATACAAAGATGGAGGAAATAGAATGAGTGATTTAAGTAACACCCAGTTTTTTCAGGTGGAACCAGGACCACAGATTTCTGCAAGAGATATTCTGGAGATAATTTATAAAGCATTAAAAGAAAAAGGCTATAATCCAGTAAATCAGATTGTAGGTTATATCATGTCAGGTGATCCGACCTATATTACAAGTTACAATGGTGCAAGAAGTCTTGTTATGAAAGTAGAGCGAGATGAACTGGTAGAAGAACTTCTAAAATCGTATATCATGTTCAACGCATGGGAATGATTCATATGAGATTAATGGGATTAGATTATGGGACAAAGACCGTTGGAGTTGCAATTAGCGACCCACTTGGTCTTACCGCACAAGGGATCGAGACAATCGAAAGAAAAGAGGAAAATAAGCTTCGAAAGACGTTAGCTCGAATCGAGTCTTTGATTGAGACATACAACGTAGAAAAAATTGTATTAGGTTTTCCAAAGCATATGAATAATGATATAGGAGAAAGAGCGCAAAAATCATTAGAATTTCGTGATATGCTTGTAAGACGCACAGGACTTGAAGTAGTTATGTGGGATGAGAGATTGACAACCGTAGAAGCGGAGAGAACATTGATTGAAAGCAATGTAAGACGTGAAGAACGAAAAAAATATATCGATAAAATTGCAGCAGTATTTATTTTGCAAGGATATCTTGACTCTGTTTATATAAAAGAACGGATGCAAAATGGAAGTTAAGTCGACGTAGTAAGAAATTTGGATAGTAGGAGGTAAGGCATGGAAACCATTAAATTTACTTTTGATGATACAAACGAGACAGAAGAGTTTTTCGTGCTTGAACAAACAAAAATTGGAGGGGATGTATACATCCTCGTTACAGAATCTGACGAAGATGATGCACTGTGTTTGATTTTAAAGGATACAAGTGCTGAAGACGATACAGAAGCAATCTATGAAATTGTAGAAGATGAAACGGAACTTTTAGCGGTTTCAAAGGTTTTTGAAGAATTATTAGAAGATACTGACATCGAATTGTAAAGTTTTTGATAAACTTTAACTATAATAAACACTGTATGGCGTAAGTTTCGCTATTGATAATTTTTGTTGTTTTGGGCTGTTTCTTTTTGAATCGATATTTTAAAAATTAGATCGGACCTATGCAAACCAGAAAAAGATTTTTGGTTATATAGTATCAAAATGGATATCCTATTTGAAACAGACAACGATACAGTAAAATTTACAGATACGCCGAAATACAGAAATACATAATATATATGGAGGTGCAAATTATTGAAAAAAGAAAGTAAGGGAAAATTAAGGATTATTCCACTTGGCGGTCTTGAGCAGATTGGTATGAATATTACTGCCTTTGAATATGAAGACAGCATTATTGTAGTGGACTGTGGCCTTGCATTCCCGGAAGATGATATGCTTGGAATTGACCTTGTTATTCCAGATGTAACATATCTTAAAGACAATATAGACAAGGTAAAAGGAATTGTGATCACCCATGGGCATGAGGACCATATAGGAGCTCTCCCATACGTGTTAAAAGAAATTAACTTACCAATTTATACGACAAAGCTTACAATGGGAATCATTGAAAATAAGTTAAAAGAACATAATCTTCTTCGATCAACACGAAGAAAAGTGGTAAGACATGGACAATCCATCAATCTTGGAAAATTTAGAATTGAGTTTATAAAGACAAACCACAGTATTCAAGATGCATCTGCCCTTGCAATTTACTCACCAGCAGGGATTGTTGTGCATACAGGAGATTTTAAAGTGGATTATACTCCTGTGTTTGGTGATGCTATTGATCTCCAACGATTTGCAGAAATTGGGAAAAAAGGGGTACTAGCGTTAATGTCTGACAGTACAAATGCGGAAAGAGCCGGATTTACACAGTCAGAGAAAACAGTGGGTATTACATTTGATCATATTTTTGCAGAACACCAAAATACACGCATTATCATTGCAACTTTTGCGTCAAATGTGGATCGTGTGCAACAGATTATCAATTCAGCATACAAATATGGGCGTAAAGTTGTAGTAGAGGGTCGGAGCATGGTAAATATTATTTCTACTGCAGCGGAATTAGGATATTTACACGTTCCAGAGAATACGTTGATAGAAATTGATCAGATGAAGAATTATCCACCAGAGAAGATGGTGCTTATTACAACAGGAAGCCAAGGAGAGTCTATGGCAGCGTTGTCAAGAATGGCAGCAGATGTACATCGTAAAGTTACGATTCAGCCAAATGATACGATTATCTTTAGTTCAAATCCGATTCCTGGAAATGAGAAATCTGTATCCAAGGTGATTAATGAACTATCTGCAAAAGGCGCAAATGTGATTTTTCAAGATGCACATGTATCAGGTCATGCATGCCAAGAAGAACTAAAATTAATCTACTCTCTCGTAAAACCAAAATATGCAGTTCCAGTACATGGAGAGTATCGACATTTAAAGGCCAATGCAGGAATTGCAGAATCACTTGGGATTCCAAAAGAAAATATCTTTATGATTCAGTCAGGGGATGTTTTAGAGTTGTGCGATGAAAGTGCAAAAGTGGTAGATAAAGTACACACAGGGGCGATTCTTGTGGATGGACTCGGGGTAGGAGATGTTGGAAACATTGTACTAAGAGATCGTCAGCATCTTGCAGAAGATGGAATCTTGATTGTTGTGCTCACTCTAGAGCGTGGTACCAATAGACTTCTTGCAGGACCAGACATTGTTTCAAGAGGATTTGTATATGTAAGAGAGTCGGAAGGACTAATGGAAGAAGCACGTGGCGTTGTCTCTGAAGCTTTGGACCATTGTCTTGGAAACAGACATGCAGATTGGAACAAGATTAAGCTGGTAATTCGAGACGCAATGAATGACTATATTTGGAAGAAGACAAAGAGACGCCCGATGGTAATACCGATTATTATGGATGTGGATGTGTAAGATATGATAGTAGATGAACGTATCACAACATTCATCAATTCCTTAGATACAGAGAATAGTGAAATTTTAGAAGCAATTGAGCAGGAGGCTTTGGATGCTTATGTTCCAATTATTAGAAAAGAGATGCAAAGCTTCCTAAAAGTGCTTCTTTCTATGAAAAAACCTATGCGCATTCTTGAAGTAGGAACTGCCGTAGGTTTCTCTGCGTTATTGATGAGTGAATGTGTACCAGTAGAGTGTAGAATTACAACAATTGAAAATTACGAAAAAAGAATTCCGATTGCAAGAGAGAACTTTAAGCGAGCAGGAAAAGAACATATGATCACACTTTTAGAAGGAGATGCTCTAGAGGTGATGAAAACACTAGAAGAGCGCTATGATTTTATTTTTATGGACGCAGCAAAAGGGCAATACATTCGCTATTTTCCCGAAGTTATGAGATTGCTCGACGATGAGGGAATTTTGGTATCGGATAATGTTCTTCAAGATGGAGAAATTATTGAATCAAGATATGCTGTAGAGCGTAGAAATAGAACCATCCATGGTCGTATGCGGGAATATCTTTATGAATTAAAACATAATAAAGAACTGATTACTTCCATTATTCCGTTAGGAGACGGGGTGGCGCTTAGTATAAAAAAGAAAGAGAATTAGAAGGGAAAATACAATGAAAAGACATCCTGAATTATTGATTCCAGCAAGTAGCCTGGAAGTTCTTAAAACAGCGGTTATGTTTGGTGCAGATGCGGTATATATCGGTGGAGAAGCATTTGGTTTGCGAGCAAAGGCAAAAAACTTTTCTATGGATGATATGAAAGAAGGAATACGATTTGCACATACACATGACGTAAAAGTGTATGTTACAGCCAATATTTTGGCACATAACGAAGATCTTGAAGGAGTGAGAACCTATTTTGAGGAACTAAAGGCAATTAAACCAGATGGACTTATTATTGCAGATCCAGGTGTGTTTGAAATTGCCAAAGAAGTGTGTCCAGAAATCGAACGACACATTAGTACACAAGCGAATAATACTAATTATGGGACTTATAATTTCTGGTATAAGCAAGGAGCTACACGTGTGGTTTCAGCCCGTGAATTGTCCCTAGAAGAAATAAAAGAACTTCGTCAAAATATTCCAGATGATTTAGAAATAGAAACATTTATACATGGAGCTATGTGCATATCTTATTCGGGAAGATGCTTACTAAGTAACTATTTTACAGGAAGGGATGCCAATCAAGGAGCGTGTACACACCCATGTAGGTGGAAATATGCAGTGGTGGAGGAAACACGGCCAGGAGAATATATGCCGGTATATGAAAATGAACGTGGGACCTACATTTTCAATTCGAAAGATTTGTGCATGATTGAGCATATTCCAGAATTGATAGATGCAGGGGTTGATAGTCTTAAAATAGAAGGCCGAATGAAAACAGCATTATATGTGGCAACGGTAGCTCGTACGTACCGAAAAGCAATTGATGATTATCAAAAAGATCCAGAGTTATACAAAAAAAATATGCCTTGGTATTTGGACCAAATTTCAAATTGTACGTACCGACAATTTACTACTGGGTTCTTTTTTGGTAAACCTGATGAGGCTTCCCAGATTTACGATAGTAATACGTATGTAAAGGAATATACGTATCTTGGTATTGTTGGAGAGAAAAAAGAAGGATTATGCAAAATAGAACAACGCAATAAATTTTCTGTAGGTGAAACAATTGAAATCATGAAACCAAACGGTGAGAATATCCAGACAGAGGTATTAAAAATCGTAACAGAAGATGGACAAGAGCAGGAGAGTGCACCACATCCAAAGCAAGTGCTCTATATCCAATTAAGTGAACAAGCAGATTGCTATGATATTCTCAGACGTCAGGAATCATAAAAATTAGACTGCCGTAAAAAAGCCTTTTAGCTTTTCTATGGCAGTTTTTTCTATTCTCGAAACATAAGAACGAGAGATACCAAGTGATTTGGCAACTTCTTTTTGTGTACAAGGTTTGCTATTATAAAGTCCATATCGTTTACGTAACACAAGTTGTTCGCGCCTAGTGAGAGAAGATTCTAAATAGGTATATAGTAATCGGATATTGTCTTTTAAATATATTTTGTCTGGAACTTCTTCTTCATCCGATTCAATTACATCATAGAGACGAATGTCATTTCCTTCATGATCGGTACCAATTGGTTCATAAAGGGAAACATCTCTATTTGACTTCTTTTTTGATCTTAAATACATAAGAATTTCATTTTCTACACACTTTGATGCATAAGCTGCAAGGCGATTTCCCTTTTGTGGGTTAAATGTAGTAATTGCCTTTATAAGTCCAATTGTTCCAATGGATATAAGATCTTCAGGATCATCCTCTAGATTTTGATATTTTTTTATTACATGTGCAACGAGTCGCATATTTCGTTCAATCAGGATATTTTTTGCGTCAAGATCCCCGTCTTTGTATTTTTCCATATAGTATTTTTCTTCACTTGGAGTCAAGGGGGATAAAAATGATTTCAAAGAAAGCACCTCCGGCACATTTATTATAATTTATGTAGAATATAGGAAATTTGTGCTTTTCCAAGAAAAAGAATTGCATTGTACACAAAAATAAGCTATGATAATTTTATTCTCGCAGGAAATCCTGCATCTATATTTCTGACCAATTCGGTCAATATTCACAATTTTACAATTTTATAAAAAGTACATCTTAAAAAGAGAAAGGAGGATGTAAATGGGTTTCGGTATGGTTTTATCTGCGGTAATCCATGGGCTTCAGGCAGAAATCATCCAAGTAGAGGCGGATGCAAGTAATGGCCTTCCAGTTTTTCAGATGGTAGGTTATCTGTCAACAGAAGTAAAGGAAGCATCACAAAGAGTTCGAACAGCAATACGAAATTCAGGAGTAGATTTTCCGGCAAAAAAAGTTGTGATTAATTTATCTCCTGCTTCCATTCGAAAAAAAGGAAGTTCGTTTGATTTGTCTATAGCAGTATCAATTTTAATAGCCCTTGGTATTGTTCCACAAAAAGCTGTAGAAAATATGATGTTAATCGGTGAACTAGGACTTGATGGAAACGTACGAAAAGTTCCGGGAATTTTACCGGTTGTGTTGAAAGCAAGGGAGAAAGGAATATGTATTTGTGTAGTTCCAAAAGAAAATAAAAAAGAAGGAACATTGGTAAGCGGAATTAAAATAGTTGGTGTGGAAAGTCTAAAAGAATTAGTAAAGTGGCTTCTTGGACAAGTGAATTTAAAAGAAGAACAAAATGAGGAGTATATGTGTTTAGAAAAACAACAAGCGGATAAAGACTTTTCGGATATTTGTGGGCAAGAGAATGTAAAAAGAGCTACGGAGATTGCAGTAGCAGGAGGTCATAATCTTTTGATGATTGGTCCTCCAGGAAGTGGAAAAAGTATGATTGCAAAACGAATTCCAGGGATTTTTCCACCGATGACACTAGAAGAGAGTATGGAAGTTACAAAAATATACAGTATTTTAGGCAAATTAGATCCGAAAGCACCACTGATTTGTCGACGTCCATTTCAAAGCGTGCATCATACCATTAGCAAATCGGCGATGTTGGGAGGAGGTAGGATACCTGTCCCAGGAGAAATTAGTTTAGCACACAGAGGGGTTCTGTTTTTAGATGAGCTGCCAGAGTTTCAAAAAAACGTGTTGGAAACATTAAGACAACCATTAGAAGAACATAGTATCCGCATTTCTAGATCGGGTGGGGAATATATATTTCCATCGGATTTTATGCTTGTGGCAGCAATGAACCCTTGCCCTTGTGGATGTTATCCTGATTTAAATCAATGTACTTGTACACCTACCCAAATTCAAAATTATTTAGGGAAAATTAGCCAGCCATTTTTAGATCGGATCGATATTTGTGTAGAAGCACCGAAAGTTAATTATGATCAATTAATAGACAAAGAAAAGCACGAATCTTCCGCTCAAATTAGAGAAAGAATATGTAAAGCAAGAGAAATTCAGATGAAAAGATTTCAAGAAGAAAAAATAAGTTCCAATGCTGCGATGGAAATAAAGGATATAGAAAAATACTGTAATCTTGAAAAAAAAGAAAAAGAATTACTAAAGAATGCATATACTGTATTAGGGTTGACTGCAAGAAGTTATCATAAAATTTTGAAGGTGGCAAGGACGATTGCTGATTTAGAAGGAGAAGAAAATATTTTGTCCGGTCATATAAAAGAAGCGATTGGCTATCGGACGCTCGATAAAAAATATTGGGGAAGGTGAAGTTATGATTTATGAATATTGGTTTGCTACTATTGCGCATCTCTCGGATCAAAAGAAAATTTTTTTACGTCAACAAGTAGGAACTGGGAAAGAAATATATAATATAGAAGAAAAAAAACTTCGAAAACAGCCATATATAACAGAGAAAGATATACAAGCTATTTTGGAGGCGAAGAAAAATAAAAATTTAGAAAAAGACTATTTGGAATTGGAGAAGAAACAACTTCGATTTATCCCGTTTTATGAAGAAGAATATCCGGATAAATTAAAGAAAATAGCGACACCACCATATGCGCTATATGTAAAGGGGAGCTTGCCAGATCAAACAAAAAAAACTGCAGCTATCGTAGGAGCAAGAAATTGCACACGTTATGGAGAAAAATTTGCCATGGAATATGGAGAAAAATTAGCCCAAAATGGCGTTCAAGTTGTAAGTGGATTGGCAAGAGGAATTGATGGTGCAGGACAGCGCGGAGCAATTAACGCAAAAGGGTACACTTGTGCAGTTTTAGGAAGTGGGGTGGATGTTTGTTATCCGAAGGAAAATCGAGGATTATATGAAGATATTGTAGAAAAAAATGGAGGAATTGTATCTGAATTTTGTCCGGGAACAGCACCTCTTGCAACGAATTTTCCAAGAAGAAATCGGATTATAAGCGCTTTGTCAGATGTGATTCTTGTGATGGAAGCAAAACAAAAGAGTGGATCTTTAATTACCGCAGATCTGGCATTGGATCAAGGAAAAGATGTATATGCTTTGCCAGGTCCGGTAGATAGTGTTCTAAGTCAAGGATGTAATCGTTTAATATTTCAAGGAGCAGGAGTTTTATTGTCACCAGAATTTCTTTTAGAAGAAATGGGGATTTTATATAACACAAAAGAAGAAAAAACAGACAAAAATGCAAAAGAACTTGAAAGTATAGAAGATATGGTGTATAGTCGACTTGATTTATTTCCGAAAAATATTACGAGTTTGTTGAAAGAAATTAAAATTTCATCAGATAAATTATTAGAGACTTTGGTTTCGCTGGAAATAAAAGGATACATAAAAGAAGTTTCAAAAAACTATTATATAAAACAAAGATAGGGATAGGAACCGAAAGAAAAATAATTAGAAAAGTCTGTCGGAGGAAGGACATTTATGGCACATTATCTAGTAATTGTGGAATCACCAGCTAAGGTGAAAACAATTAAAAAATTTCTGGGAAGCAACTATTCGGTTGCTGCATCAAATGGGCATGTTCGGGATTTACCGAAAAGTCAAATGGGAATTGATGTTGAGAATGACTATGAACCAAAATACATCACCATTCGTGGAAAAGGTGATATTTTAGCAAGCCTTCGCAAAGAAGCGAAAAAAGCGGATAAAGTATATCTGGCAACTGACCCCGATCGCGAAGGAGAAGCAATTTCATGGCATCTTGCAACAGCATTAAAATTAGATGAGAAAAAGATGCGCAGAATAACATTTAATGAGATTACTAAAAATGCAGTTAAAGCGTCTTTAAAGGCACCTAGAGATATTGATATGAATCTTGTAGATGCACAACAAGCACGAAGAGTTTTAGATCGAATGGTAGGGTACAGAATTAGTCCTGTTTTGTGGGCAAAAGTGAAGCGAGGATTAAGTGCTGGACGTGTACAGTCTGTTGCCCTTCGCTTAATAGCAGACAGAGAAGCAGAAATTAATGCGTTTATCCCAGAAGAATACTGGAGTCTTGATGTAAATTTAAATGTAAAAGGGGCAAGACGTCCTTTGATAGCAAAGTTTTATGGTAAGGAAAATGAAAAGATGGTCATTCATTCGCAACAAGAATTGGATACCATTCTCCAAGCATTAGAAAAAGAAAAATTTACAATTTCTGACATTAAAAAAGGAGAGAGAACAAGAAAAGCTCCGCTACCTTTTACAACAAGTACTCTGCAACAAGAGGCTGCAAAAGCATTAAATTTCGGAACGCAAAAAACCATGCGTATTGCACAGCAACTTTACGAAGGTGTTGATATTAAAGGACAAGGAACAGTTGGTATTATTACCTACCTTCGTACAGATTCTACAAGAATTTCAGACGAAGCAGATGCAGCGGCAAGAGCTTATATTGAAGATAATTTTGGAAAAGAGTATGCCGCATCAAGTCCTTCCTTGAAAAAGACAGAAAAGAAGATACAAGATGCTCATGAGGCTATTCGCCCAACAGATATTACAAGGACACCAACAATGATCAAGGAGTCGTTGACAAGAGATCAATTTCGCTTGTATCAATTGATTTGGAAACGATTTACAGCAAGTAGAATGACTGCAACAAAGTTGGAAACGATTTCAGTAAAAATTGCGGCCGGAGACTATCGTTTTGCTGTTGCTACATCAAAAGTTGTTTTTGATGGATTTCGAACAGTATATACGGAATATGATGAGGAAAAACAAGAAAGCAATGCACTAGTAAATCATTTAGATATGGATCAAGAACTTGTAAGAGAGTCTTTTGATGCAAAACAACATTTTACACAACCACCTGCTCATTTTACAGAAGCAGCGTTAGTAAAGACGTTAGAGGAGTTAGGAATTGGCCGTCCAAGTACGTATGCACCTACAATTACAACTATTCTTGCTAGACGTTATGTAACAAAAGAAGCAAAGAACTTATACATTACAGAAATTGGAGAGGTTGTAAATAATATCATGAAGCAGTCGTTCCCAAGCATTGTAGATGAGAATTTTACAGCAAGTATGGAAGGACTTCTAGATATGGTGGAAGAAGGAAAGATTCCATGGAAAGAAGTCATTCGAAACTTTTATCCAGATCTTGATGAGGCGGTAAAAATTGCGGAAAAAGAATTAGAAAGCGTTAAAATCGAAGACGAAGTTACAGATGTTGTTTGTGAAGAGTGTGGGCGTCATATGGTTGTAAAATATGGACCACATGGGAAATTCCTTGCATGTCCAGGCTTTCCAGAGTGTAAGAATACCAAACCATATTTGGAAAAAATTGGGGTTTCTTGTCCGCTATGTGGAAAAGAAGTTGTAATTCGAAAAACCAAAAAAGGAAGAAAGTACTATGGATGTGAAAACAATCCAGAATGTGAATTTATGTCTTGGCAAAAGCCATCCAAAGAAAAATGCCCAGAATGTGGAAATTATATGTTGGAAAAAGGAAATAAATTAGTCTGCGCAGATGAGAAATGCGGATATGTTCGAAATTTAAAAAATAATTAAAAAAATGACGTTGATATTTCTAGAATTGTATGATAACATATCATTATCTGGTAGTGATATGAGATTTGTCTACACAATTAAAGTTGGAGGATATTAATGAGCGTACAGTTATTGGATAAAACAAGAAAAATTAATAAGTTACTTCATAATAACAACTCTAGTAAGGTAGTATTTAATGATATTTGTGCTGTTCTTACAGAGATATTGGATTCAAATGTGCTTGTAGTAAGCAAAAAAGGTAAAATATTAGGTGTTAGTAAGTGTGAGAATGTGACAAGCATTTCGGAGCTGATCACAGATGTGGTTGGAGCACATATTGATACGATGCTTAATGAGCGATTGTTAAATATTCTATCTACAAAAGAGAATGTGAACCTAGAAACACTAGGGTTTACACCAGATATGGTAAGAGGATATCAGGCAATCGTAACACCAATTGATATTGCAGGAGAGCGTCTTGGAACTTTATTTATATACAAACAAGATAATTTCTATGAGATTGATGATATTATTTTGAGTGAGTACGGAACTGCAGTTGTTGGACTTGAGATGCTTCGATCAGTGAATGAAGAAAGTGCAGAAGAGACAAGAAAAGAGCAGATTGTACAATCAGCGATTAGTACACTTTCATTTTCAGAGTTAGAAGCAATTATTCATATTTTCGAAGAACTTGAAGGAAATGAAGGTATTTTAGTGGCAAGTAAAATTGCAGATCGAGTAGGAATTACACGTTCTGTAATTGTAAATGCGCTTCGAAAATTTGAAAGTGCGGGAGTTATTGAATCTCGTTCATCTGGCATGAAAGGAACATATATCAAAGTATTGAACGATTATGTTTTTACAGAATTAGAGAAAATAAAAAAAGAACGCTTATAAAAATAAGGGCAATTCAAAAGGGTGTCAGGTTTCTGATACCCTTTCTTAGATAATCAAAAGAATAGGAGAATAGAGTATGTACGAAGGAAATTCAGTTGACTTACAAATGGAAAAAATGCTTTCTGCACAAGGTATTTTTGATGATGAATCCCACCGTTGTCAAGTGTATAAATATGACATGGAAGAAGACTATATTTATTTACTGTTAAAAGAAGATGATCTTAGAAAAATTTCCTTAGACGCAGAATATGAATGTTATATTACTACAAGAAGCGAATTATTGAGTTGTTTAGGTACTGTAATAGAAAGATATCAGTGTGAGAAAGGCAACATTTTAAAGTTTAAAATAAAAGATGGATTCTATACTGTGGAGGGAGTAAATCCTTCTGTAAAGAGAAAATAAAAAAATGGTAAACTCTGTTGACAAATAGTAAGCAGAGTGATATTTTATATGCATAGGGTTAGCACTCAAAAGAAATGAGTGCTAATAAAACAATAATTCAAGGAGGAATTAAAATGAAATTAGTACCATTGGGTGACAAAATTGTATTAAAACAGTTTGAAGCAGAAGAGACAACAAAATCAGGAATCGTTCTTCCGGGACAGGCAAAAGAAAAACCACAAGAGGCTGAAGTGCTTGCA
>JARIEI010000199.1 GCA_029256845.1 Ruminococcus sp.
ATTAACAAATTTCTGCTCCTGCAGGCATGTCTTTTTCTGGTGTGACAAGTGCTAAGTTTCCTTCTGCATCCTCTGCACAAAGAAGCATCCCTTCAGATAAAACTCCTGCCAATTTTGCTGGTTTTAAGTTCACAAGAACCATCACTTTTTTACCTACCATTTCTTCCGCAGTATAGTGGCCTTTGATTCCTGAAACAATTTGTTTGATCTGGCTTCCAACTTTTACTTGAGAGCAAAGTAATTTCTTTGATTTCTTTACCTCTTCACAAGAAATAATTTCTCCAACCTGGAACTGCATTGCTCCAAACTGATCGTATGTGATTTCTGGTTTCGCCTCGATATCAATCACATCTTCTTCTTTTTCTTCCTCAACTGGTGGATGAAGTTCTGCAACTTTTTGTAACACTTCCTCAAGATCCAATCTTTGGAAAAGAATTTCTGGCTTGTCTGTTACATGTCCTCCATTCAACTGTTCCAAAATTTTCTTGCTTGTTGATGGCATGAAAGATTCTAACAGCTCTGCCCCTGCAGAAATGCTCTGAATCAGATTGAAAAGTACTGTCTCAAGTCGATCTTTTTTCTCCTCATCTTTTGCAAGTACCCAAGGCATTGTTTCATCAATATATTTATTGCAACGTTTAAAGAGATTGAAAATTTCTGTAATCGCATCTGCTACACGAAGACCATCCATTTTTGCTTCTACTGCCTTTGGTGTCGCTTCTACAACTGCTTTTAAGTCTGCATCTACTTCTTCTGCAACTCCTTTATCTGTTACCACTCCGCCAAAGTATTTATTTGTCATAGATACGGTACGATTCACAAGGTTTCCAAGTGTATTGGCAAGATCAGAATTTAATCGCTCTACCATAAGTTCCCAAGAAATAATTCCATCATTTTCAAATGGCATCTCATGAAGAACAAAATAACGAACTGCATCTACTCCAAAGAAATCTACCAATTCATCTGCATAAAGTACATTTCCTTTTGATTTACTCATTTTACCGTCTCCTTGAAGTAACCAAGGATGTCCAAAGATCTGTTTTGGAAGTGGAAGATCCAATGCCATAAGGAAAATAGGCCAATATATTGTATGGAAACGAATAATATCTTTTCCGATCAGATGAAGATCTGCCGGCCAGTTTTTCTTAAACTGTTCTGTATTTTCTCCATCACAATCATAACCAATTCCTGTAATATAGTTTGTCAAAGCATCAAGCCAAACATATACGACATGTTTTGGATCAAAATCAACTGGAATTCCCCATTTGAAAGAAGTTCTAGAAACACAAAGATCTTGAAGTCCTGGAAGAAGGAAATTGTTCATCATTTCATTTTTACGAGACACTGGTTGAATAAATTCTGGGTGTGTATTAATATGCTCAATCAAACGATCTGCGTATTTACTCATTTTAAAGAAATATGCTTCCTCTTTCGCTGGCTGTACTTCACGACCACAGTCTGGACACTTTCCATCTACTAACTGAGATTCTGTGAAGAATGATTCACATGGAGTGCAATACAATCCTTCATAATGCCCTTTGTAAATATCCCCTTTATCATACAGTTTCTTGAAAATTTTCTGAACTTGTTTCTCGTGATATTCATCTGTTGTACGAATAAACTTATCATAAGAAGTATCCATCATATCCCAAATATTTTTAATTTGTCCAGATACTTGATCTACAAATTCCTTTGGAGAAATTCCTGCTTCTTCTGCTTTTAATTCGATCTTTTGACCATGCTCATCTGTTCCAGTTTGGAAAAATACATCATATCCTTGACTTCTTTTATATCTTGCAATTGCATCTGCAAGAACCACTTCATAGGTATTTCCAATATGTGGTTTTCCTGATGTATACGCGATTGCGGTCGTAATGTAATATTTTTGTTTCTCTGACATTATGATTCTCCTTTTCTCCTTCTTAACACGTTGTTTCATTAAAAAAATCCCGTCTTCTTTCTATAAGAAGACGGGAATAAATCTCCGTGTTACCACCTCTTGTTTATCTTGCCTTCACAGACAAGACCTTAGTAAGTGCCTTCTAGCACTCATCCGCTATAATGGGCGGTCCCATCGCAGCCTTGCAGATCTTCTGTTCGGTGCGCCACTTAGAAGCCATCTTCACTGAAATTCCATCCTTCCCTCTCAGCCTGGATTAAAAAATCTCTATGGGAATTCTCTGTAAAACTTCCTTTCCGTTACTCTCTTCATCATTGCGTTTTTGTGTTCATTCTGATTAAAAGCGTATCACAGCAATTTAAGAATGTCAAGGTCATTCTCTTTCATCGTTTTCCACAGCTTCGACAAAAAATCCTTTTGTTTTCAACATTTCTTCTATAAGATTTAACGTTTCTTCACTATCTGCCACCACCTTATGGTAATGATAATTTGAAGTAATATTTTTTAGGGGACTTGACTTCCCTGTGCGAAGATCTTCTAGAAAAGCCATTGCTTTTCTTCTAGAATTAATATTTAACGTTGCTTCCATATGCCCATACACTTTATGGTTAATCATGACATTTACCACTTTTCCGCCTAAATCTATGATGGAAAATAATTCATCTTCTAATTCTTCATCTGTGTGGGAAACTTTAAAAATTCGACTTACCTCATCAGGTTCGTTTAATAGATATCCTCTGTTCGTAGAAATAACATCATACCCTGCTGCTCGAATCAGTGCAATGTCCTGCACAATAATCTGTCGGCTTACTTGAAATTTCTGTGCCAATAATTTTCCCGAAACCGGAACCTTACTGTTTCGAATCTCTGCAATAATTTCGTTTCTTCTTTCTGGTCCAATCAGCATCTACTACTCTCCTTCCCTTCTTTTGTATTGCAACTCATGAAATGGCATGCAAATTTTTCAAAGAAATATCCAAGATTGGAGCAGAATGGGTAAGTGCTCCGCTGGATACATAATCCACACCAAGATCAATGATTCTTTCAATGTTTTCCTTTGTCACATTTCCAGAACATTCTGTCTGTGCTCGTCCATCAATGATACGAATTGCTTCTTTCATTTCTTCTACCGTCATATTATCAAGCATAATAATATCTGCACCTGCTTCCACAGCTTCTTTTACCATATCTAGATTTTCTGTCTCTACTTCAATTTTTCTAACAAATGGCGCATACTCTTTTGCCATTTGAACCGCTTTTGTCACACTTCCAGCTGCGCCAATATGGTTATCCTTTAGCATAACCCCATCGGATAAATTGTATCTGTGATTGTATCCGCCACCAGCACGAACCGCATATTTTTCAAAAATACGCATGTTTGGAGTTGTCTTTCTTGTATCCAATAATTTTGTCTTACTTCCTTTTAGAAGCTCTGCTACACTATGCGTATAGGTTGCAATTCCACTCATTCTCTGAAGGTAGTTAAGAGCCACTCTTTCCCCTGATAAAAGGACACGAATATCTCCAACTACTTTTCCCATAAGTTGTTTATTCTTAACTTCCTCTCCGTCTTTACAGTAAAATTCTACTTCCACTTCCGGATCTAAAAGTTCAAACACTCTTTTAAATACATCCAAACCTGCGATAATTCCATCTTGTTTGCAGATTAACTCTACTTCCCCTTTTACATACTCCTTCATCACTGCATTTGTGGAAACATCTTCGCTAGAAATGTCTTCTTGCAATGCAGATAAAATCAAATGATCGACTTGTAATGTCATTGTAATTCCATTCATCTTTTTTCTCCTCTTTGTTTGTAATATCTATTCTGCTTTGTAGTTTTCTTTTATCTTTTTCGCAGCACGTTTTGCAAAAACAAGACTTTCTAACAATGAATTGCTTGCAAGACGATTTTTTCCATGGACCCCATTGCAGCTTGTTTCTCCTGCTGCATATAGATGTTCCATTGAAGTCTTACTGTCACTGTCAACCCAAACGCCACCCATAAAATAATGCTGAGCTGGCACAACTGGGATGCATTCTTTTGTTACATCATATCCTTCTTCTAAACAGCGCTGATAAATATTTGGAAAATGTTTTAAAATTTCCTCTTTCGCAATATGTTCCATAGATAACCATACAAAATCGGTTCCATCTTTTTTCATTTGTTCACGGATTGCATTTGCAACTACATCTCGTGGAAGCAACTCATTTACAAATCGTTCTTTATTTTTATTATATAAAACGGCGCCTTCTCCTCGAACAGATTCCGAGATCAAGAAGCGTCTTCCGGGTTTCTTAGAATATAGTGTTGTAGGATGAATCTGAACATAATCAAGATGCTCCATCTTCACACCATACTTTTGTCCAATTCGAATTGCATCCCCCGTTAAATGTGGAAAATTCGTTGAATGTTGATAGTTTCCTCCAATTCCACCTGTCGCAAGAATGGTATTATCTGCATAAATTTGTAGCTCTTGTGCATCTTTGTAGTTGTGTTTTGCAACAACGCCAAAACAACGATTGTTCTCCACAATAAAATCTGTCATGGTTGTATATTCCATAATATTTACATTTGGAAGTTCTCGAACTTTTGCAAGTAATTTGCTTGTAATTTCTTTTCCTGTAATATCTTCATGATAAAGAATTCTTGGCTTTGAATGAGCCCCTTCTCTTGTGTATGTAAGCTCACCATTTTCTTTTTCGAAATCTACACCATAACGAATGAGGTCATTGATTACTTCTCTAGATTCCCGAATCATAATATCTACAGATTCTTTTCGATTTTCATAATGTCCTGCTTTCATAGTGTCTTCAAAAAAGCTCTCGTAGTCTTCCTCGTCTCTTAATACACAGATTCCCCCCTGTGCCAAAAAAGAATCACTGCTTTCACAATCTTCTTTTGTAAGCATAAGAATCTTCCTGTCAGAGGGAAGATTAAGTGCAGAAAACAACCCTGCAACCCCTGTTCCAACTATTACAACATCTGTCTCTACTTTCATCTTCTATGACCCTTTCTTATTTCGCATATTCTAGCATTTTTTCCAATGGTTTTTTAGAATTTTCTATGCGTTCTTCTGTAACAATCATTTCGTTTTCATATGTTTTTAAGACATTTAAAATCTTTTCCAGGGTCACTGTCTTCATATCATGGCATATTGGCTCTGTTTTTGGAAAATAAAATTTCTTTTCCGGATTTTGTCTTTCTAATTCATAGCGCACACCATTTTCGGTACAAACGATAAATTCCTGAACTTCACTTTTGGTGGCATACTCAATAATCTGACTTGTGCTACCAAGAAAATCAGAAAGTTCTCTTACCTTTAAAGAACATTCTGGGTGTGTCAGTACAAGTGCATTGGGATGCATTTCTTTTGCTTCTTTTATCTCATCTACACGAATATTTTCATGAATTGGACAATATCCTTCGTTAAAAATAAAATGTTTCTCCGGTACATGGTCCGCAACAAAATGTGCGAGATTTCGATCTGGAATAAAATAAATATTTTTATTTGGCAATGCCTTTACAATCTTTAACGCATTTGCCGACGTAACACATACATCGCAATATTCTTTTAATTCTGCTGTCGAATTAATATAGCATACCACAGCAACATCCTCATATTCTTTTCGTATCTTTTCAATCGATTCTTTATTTGCCATATGAGCCATTGCACAATCAGCTGCAACATCTGGCATCAAGACCGTTTTTTGGGGATTTAATATTTTCGCACTTTCTCCCATAAACGATACACCGCAAAATACGATGGTCTGTTCTTTTAAACCTACAGCAACTTTACTAAGATAAAAAGAGTCTCCTATGTAATCCGCAATCTCCTGAACCTCCGGAGATACATAATAATGTGCAAGTATAACTGCATTTTTCTCTTTTTTCAAAGTATTGATTTCCTCAATAATAGACATTTTTCACACCTTCCTCCGCTTTTGGCGGAACAACTTCGGGATTATTCCCGACCAAATTCACACCATTATACCACAGAAGTTTACATGTGACAAGACAATGGAGTAGAAAGAAACTTCTCTCCCTACTCCATCACAGAATATTATTTATTTTTCTTTTTATAAACAGCCCAGTTTTGTTCCCCATCATCGCGTATTTTTACATTATGAAAGCTTTTGATGTACTGTTTAAACTGCGAATAACCATAATCTCGAACTTTAAAATTTCCAAACTGATTTCGAATCATATTTCCAAGTGAGCACAATGAAACGCCTTGCGCTCCTGCTTCTTTTACAACTTGAACAATATATGCTTCTAAAAGTTCTTGGGTACTTTGATCTTCGTAAAGTGTAACCGTCATCTTCGTTCCATCTTGTTGTAATTTTAATTTTGAAAAGCTTTCTAAAAATTTTGACAAAAGGCTATACCCATACCGACGAACGTCGAAATCTGGATAAAGTTTTACAAGTCTGCTTCCTACTTCCCCAAGTCCTGTTTCCTTTCCATTATTTTGATTTTCTGTAATAATTTTAATCACAGCTTCTTCAATCTGATCTTTGGAAACTTCTTCTTTACTGCTTTTACGACTTTCTTTTTCCGAAACGTGAACGCTAGCTTTTTCTTCTTTTCCTAGCACGGTATCTTCAAGCAGCAATTCAAGTTCTGTAAAAATATCACAAGCTTGTCGAAACGCAGAGGGTGTCTTCGCTTCTCCCATTCCGATCACATGTTTTCCACTTTCCCTTAAACGACTTGCCAGTTTTGTAAAATCACTATCACTCGATACAAGACAAAATCCCTCCAATTCACTGGTATACAACATATCCATTGCATCAATGATCATAGCTGAATCTGTCGCATTCTTTCCATGGGTATAACTAAATTGCTGGATCGGTGTGATGGAGTTTTGAAGCAACACTTCTTTCCAGCTAGAACTTTTTGAGCTAGTCCAATCTCCATAAATTCGTTTATACGTTACGTTTCCATATTTTGACAACTCATTTAAAATCGGTTTTATATATTTGGCTGAAACATTGTCTGCATCAATCAGCAATGCATATTTGTCGTCCATGTTTTATATACCTCTCCCTCTAGATCTTTCCAATAAAAACATCCTTTTTC
>JARIEI010000067.1 GCA_029256845.1 Ruminococcus sp.
CCCACGATCGGTGCAATTTCATAAAGAACTTTTTCTGAAATGTTGTCCCCATCGACACATACACTACCCAATAGATTGCCTTCATAGTAATTGGGAATCAGACCATTGATCAGTCTGGTGAGCGTTGTTTTTCCGCAACCAGATTCACCACATACCAGAACAACCTGTCCTTCTGTGATTGATAATGTGATATTACGGAGTTGTCCCAAAGTAGACCTAGAATCATATGAAAATGAAATATTATTGAATTCCAGCAAAACCGCACCTCCTTACGAAAATAAACCGATTGTTCGAAATAGATTGAGTACTAACATAAGACTACCATACAAAAGGATAAAAACATCCAACTTATGAAATCCAATTTGGCAGATATTTGTTCGTTTAATAGGTGCCCCAAGGCCACGAGTCAGAGATGCTGCGGATAGTTCCTCACCAATCTTAACAGAACAAATCATCATAGGAATAAAGCGATACTCCAGCATTTTAGAAGTTCTTCTTCCACCAATCCGAATTCCACGCATTTTCATCGCATCTCCAATGTGATGGTATTCTTCCATAACTGTTGGGAAAAAGCGAAACAATACAGCCAGTGGGATAATCAATTTTGGAGTTATGTGCATTCGCTCCATGGATGCAATGAATTCGCTTACGGTTGTAGTACGAACGGTATAGTATCCCATCACAACACCGGGTAACAAACGTCCAAATAATCCACAGAAGAACAAAAGCAAAAATCCAGATTTTCCCATAGTAGGAAGAATCCAAAACTCACAAAAGAAAAGTATAATAAATAGAGTGGTGAAACAGATAGATTGTTTCCATTTTCCAATTGAAAGGAGCAACAGGAATGGAACAAGGGCAGTCAGTGGTTTGATTACAACCATGATACCACTGACTTCTCCGCCAACCACTAAAATACTGATTGTAATCAGCAAAAATATTTTTGTCCTTGGATCTAGTCGAATTCTTTTATTCTCTACTTGGCTACTTAATACCTGCCAATTCATTCAGCAATCCCTGCTTTCTCAAAATGCTTTTTTAAAATCTTTTTTCCCAAAATTCCCCCGATGATGCCGCTGATAAAGCAAGCCGCAAGAAGCACCGGAAGCATCCAATTTGGATAGAAAGACATGTAGCTATCAGCATAAGCTTTTCCATAACTTTCAATTACATGCTCATAGTGAGCCTTGCGAGTGATAAAAACTGCCAAATAGTTTCCAATGTACCATAAGCTAAAAATACCAGAAGCAAGCACACTTTTCTTAGCACTGACATAATCACCAGATTTGGCAGCAAAATCAGCCAGTAGTGCTGCAATAAATCCAGTAATTAGGCAGTAATAACCCATTCCAGTCAGTAACATAACAATGCCCATGATTACACCCATAATTGTAATCATGCCAAATTTTTTTGTTTTTGTTAAAAACAGCATAAATGGAATGCTTCCGGCAATTGGGCAGATAATGGAAAGAAGTGGATGAAAAATCGGTACCAGGCTTAGAAAAGAAAGCAACATTGTGATGACCAGATAGAGTGCGGCATAAATACCCACATTCACCAAATCCTTTGCTTGCAAGTTGTTTGTTGTTTTTTTCATAATCAAATCCTCCCTTCGGTGTTTAAGTTCCAGTTAGAACTTTCTTTTTGTAGTTCGAGCATATGGCGGTATAAACCATCTTTTTGCATCAGTTCCTGGTGAGTTCCTCGTTCTGAAATGGATCCTTGATTTAGTACAATGATTTGGTCACAGTTCTCAATGGAACGAAGACGATGGGCAATCATTAGGACGGTCTTGTCTTTTACTAATCTGCTGATTGCTTCTTGAATCAACGTTTCGTTTTCTGGGTCTAGACTAGCCGTTGCTTCATCCAATAAAATAATTGGTGCATCTTTCAAAAAAGCGCGGGCAATAGAAATTCGCTGCCGTTCGCCACCGGACAAGGTTTTCCCATTTTCACCAATGATTGTCTGATAACCATCGGGCAGTTTTTCAATAAATTCCTCACACTGGGCAAGGCGGGCTGCTTCTCGAATTTCCGTTTCAGTAGCATCTTTCTTTCCAATTTTTATATTGTTGTAAATTGTATCATTAAAAAGTACTACATCCTGAAATACAATGGAGAAATACTGAAGAAGTGTTTCAGGATCGATTTTATTGATGTCCTTTCCATCAATGAGGACTTTTCCTTTTGGAATATCCCAAAAACGACAAGCGAGTCGGCTGATGGTACTTTTTCCACAGCCGGACGGACCGACAAGTGCGGTTGTTTGCCCTTGCTTAGCAGTAAAAGTAACATTGCGAAGTACCTCTTGGCCTTCGTTGTATGCAAATGAAACATGATCAAAAACAATGTCAAAAGTATTTAGTCTGATGTTTGCATCGCCTTCCTGTGATGGATATTCTTCTATTTCGCGAATCCTTGCTGCACTTACTAGTGAGTGGAAAAACTCGCCCGCACGGAAAATAATCGTAGTAAGTGGGTCATATACTTGAGAAGCTACAAACAAGAATAGCAAGAATGTATAAATACTGATCACACCATTAGCTAGCAAGTTTGCACCGACAACCATAACAAGTACAAGACCGATACGAAGAATATTATAAGAAAGGCAGATAAAGATCCCAACTGCAACTTCATACAGCATGGAAGTTTTGACAACTTTTTGTACCTTATTTTCTAAATCAGTGCGATATTCCTCGGCCTTTTCAGAGGCATGCATCAGTTTCATGTTGTCAAAGAATTCTTGTAAACCATCACTGACAGCTAACTTTGCATTGCGGTTTTTCCAGTTGATTCCATCACTGATTTTAAAACTTAGCAAGAAAAGACCAAATGCGATCGGCAGCGTACTAAAGAGAGCCAGTGCTAGTTGCCAGTTGAAAAAGAACAATAGCGCAATGACTAGAATACTGGATAATAATCCTCCAAATAAAGAAGGAACATCTCCTGACAAAGATTGCTCTAGCACAGAGGTGTCATTCATCAGTGTACTGGTAAGATCACTGAGATCTTTTTTTCCAAAGTAGGAAAGAGGAAGTTTTCTTAGTTTTTCTGCAAGAGAAATTCTCGTGTTTGCACTTTCCTTGTAAGCTGACTGATAGGTTTTGGAGTAATTTAGGCGATAAATCAAATAGATTACTCCGGCAACAAGGAGTGCAATTCCCCAGTAGAAAAATAAGTTAGGAGCATCGGGAGTATCTTGCCAGTAGTGGGAAAGCAAGGCAGACACAACAAGAAAGAGGAGTACAGTTGGAAATAAAATGCTGATATTATGAAGCGTGCTTGTAAGGATTCCTATAAAAACCTCTTTCGCCCCTTGATCGGTTAGTGAATATGTTTTCTTTAATTTTTGAATCATTTGGTCTCACCTCCAATTCGCCAAGCTGTGCTTGCGTTGTATTCATGATACATTTGTGCATACATTCCATCTTTTTTTAGCAACTGGGCATGGGTTCCCTGTTCTTCTACGGCACCGTTTTTCATGACGATAATCTGATCTGCACCAACAACAGTAGAAAGTCTATGGGCAATCATGATCACAGTTTTGCCTCTCATAAGCTCATCAAGTGCTTGTAGGATTAGATATTCATTTTCAGGATCCGCAAAGGATGTAGCTTCATCCAATAAGATAATTGGAGCATCTTGTAAGATAGAACGCGCAAGGGCAATACGCTGCTGTTCCCCCCCTGATAGATAGACGCCATCTGTGCCGATTACCGTATGGATTCCATCGGGTAATTTTTCTAGAATATCTGCACATTGTGCTGCATACAAAGCATTTAAGATTTCTTCCTCAGTAGCGTCTTTTTTACAGAAGGAAACATTATCAGCAATGCTCATTTTTAATAGTTCATTTTCTTGAAATACGAAGCTAAATTGTTTCATCCACGCTTCATAATTCAAATCTTGAAGATTTTGTCCATCAATTAAGATCTTTCCATGATAACTGTCCCAGAAACGAGCAATTAAGTTTGCCACTGTAGATTTTCCACTGCCAGATGGGCCCACAAGTGCTGTGACAGTCCCTGGTTTCGCAACAAAAGAAAGATGGTTCAGTGCCGGCTTTGCATCTTCTGTATAACGGAAGGTAACGTCATCAAATACAATGCCGGTCCCCATAGTCGTCATGGAAGAGGCATGGAACTCTTGTTCTGGTGAATTGAGTACTTCTTCAATAGAATCGAGCGCTTGTGTCGCCATCATCATATTTGAAGAGCAATTCATAATACGGGTCAAAATGGTAGAAACCAAAGGGGTAAAAATCACAAAGAAAATTAGGCTGTGAAGTGCACCTTCAGGGTTTCCGGAAACATTGTATAGAATAATTCCTGCTGGAATCAGTACAAAAAACAAGCCATTTACCGCTGTAATATAAATGCTCATTGGTGTTTTCATGGACATAACATATTCCATAGAGAATTTTTTATAATTCACAATGGACTTATAGAATTGTTTAAAAGAATGTACGGTCTGTCCAAAGACTTTGACAACACTGATTCCTCGAACATACTCAACACCTGCCGCACTCATTTCGCCCATTGCCTTTTGATACTGTTCAATCAGTCCGTTTTTTTCGCCTTTTAACATCATTGAAAGTGCACTAAATCCAATGACAATAGGAATTAGACAAATCAGTGACATTCTCCAGTCAAAGTAAAACATTCCACCAAGAAACACAAAAGGCATAACAAAAGACTGTGCCATATCCGGCATTTGATGGGCTACAAAATTCTCTGTACTTTCCACGCTTTTCTCAACTGTTTTTCTCAGCTTTCCACTGGCATTTTCAGAATAATATTCTAGTGGAACTTTTTCTAAATGACGGATCAGTCGAATACGAATCTTAGACATCATATTAAATGCAGTCAAATGAGACAGGAGCAAACCTACCCCATACGTTCCAAATCCCATAGAAATAACCTTAAATGCCTGCCATCCAAAGTGAGATAACTCCTTCGCCGACACATTTGTACCATAGAGAAATACGGCATTTGCAGCTCTATATATGTAGATGTAGGTACCGACAGTAATGACACCGCTGATTGCAGTAAATATCCACGATAGTACCATAGATATTTTATAATTTTCCGCATATCCCATAAGCCTTAATAAGAGATTCTTCTTTTTCATTTCGATTCCTCCTCTTTATTTTTCACCTTATATGTGATATAATGACTCGCAAGTTAGTTAAGACTAACAATCATTATTTATGTTAAACCTACCCACTAGTAGATTCAATAGCACAGTGCTAACTGAGGACATTTGCCGAAAAAGAGGGGATAAATACCGAAGAAATTCAAGGAGGTGTACCCATGAAAGATTTATCAGAGAAACTTTTGCTACCATATATTCATCAGCTTGGTATGAATCCATCAGAGCAATTTTTTTATCGAACTTGTGGAAACACCTTCTGTTGCGACCCCGCCGTTGGCAATGGGTTTTGTTGGGATTTTTCCAGCGGAGATCGATTTTCAGTGTCTGTCTATGATTTTAAAATGGATCGAGATCTGGCTCCCGAATATCAGCATCCGGAGTTTTTTACCATTGGGTTATTAAATGAACATACGGCGAAGTATGTTTTAGGTTCCGCATCAAAAGATAAAATTATCAGCTACTTTATGCCAGAAGGGTCTTTTTCAGGAATCTTCCCGAATGGAACCCACGTAAAAAATGCTTCACTTTCGTTTTCGTCTGATTTTTTGAAAGAACAGACAAAAAAATATCATTTAGATTACGATGATTTTCTAAGAGTCTGCTTTTCACACAATCAAAGCTATTCCATTCCTGATGCGGAGTTGGTATTAAAACAAATTTTCTCGGCTCATCCGACATCTCGTCATGCAGCTCTGTACTATGAAGCAAAAAT
>JARIEI010000088.1 GCA_029256845.1 Ruminococcus sp.
ATCTTTTTGTTCCTCACAGACGTAAGTGGGCAGATGGCGCCACAAAATCTGCAGTTTGGGAAGTTTATAAATTTATTCATGTAAACACAGTGGCTCCCTTTGGTACCTTTCGAACAAAAATTAGGAAATGGAAGAAACTCATGTTGTAAAAGAAGATTTGATGATTTTAAAAATAATACAGAGAGCACGATGTGAGAGGAAACCTAATTATTTGAAAGGAGAATCTAAAGTGAAGGAAGTAAAAACAAAAAGGAACAGTGTAAAATTTCAGATACGGTAGATGAAATCCCAAAAGATATTCGATCAAGGAGTCAAAATGTTAGTTTGACGGTATGCTTGATATCTTGTTTGATCATAATGGGAATTAAGATGTATCTTGATCAACCATATAAGGATATCCTTGTTATTTTTGCGGCTACTAACAGTGGACGAAATTTATATATAGGACTTCGTACAAAGAGTGTTGTTTATACAGTTTTAGGAGTAATGTGGGGAATTATGTCGGTTGTATTCCTCGTTGATTTTTTGATGTGATGGTAGAAAATGGTGCCAATCTCTTAGATGAGAAAAGCACCATTTTTTATTACAATATTATTGTTTCATTTTTTATATTTTTGAAAATGGAATGTTTGGGCTTTGCTTAGCTGCTGCTTTTCATGTTCTAGTTTAATAAATTGTTTGTATTCTTCCAAGCTGATTTCACCTGAATGAAGTGCTTCTTGAATTCGGCAATGTGGCTCAACTGTATGTGTACAATTTGAAAATTTACATTCTTTTGCCAATTCATAAAATATTCCAAATACGGAAGATTCTTGGTTTGTATTCCATATTCCTAATTCGCGAATACCTGGAGTATCAATGATCCAAATTTTAGATTTTTTACAATAATGCATGGAGCGAGAGGTGGTTGTATGACGCCCTTTGTTCGTTTTCGGACTAAAACGGTTGGTTGCCTGATGCTTGCTATCTATTAAACAGTTTAGAAGAGTTGATTTTCCAACGCCAGAAGGTCCAACTAGGGCAATGGTTTCACCAGGATTGAAGTAGTTGCATAAATCGTTAATTTCGTTTTGGATCGCACAAATAGAAGCTATTTCCGTATGAGGGAAAGCACAACGAATTTGGTTTAATTTTGCGTTGGAATCGGGGCATAAGTCTTTTTGTGTTAATAGCAATAATTGGCGATAGTTTCCAGATAAAACAAAAAGATAGCGTCCAATTACACTGGGACGGATGTTTCCGCGCATTGACAGGCAAATGCATAATAAATCTATATTAGAAGCAATCACTTGTTCTTTTAGTTGTGTGCCAGAAACTTTTCTAGACAGGGTGTTTTTTCGAGGTAAACATTGAATCATAGGCGGCTTGTTTTGCGTGCTTGGTAGTAATTTACACCAATCTCCAACAGCAAGGTTCAACTGATCTGTAGTTGAGTGAGATGGTAAGGGAATTGTATATTGTTCCGTAGCACTTAGAATAGTTGTACTTCCACGATGAATTTCGATGATGCGTCCAATATCGTTTGGAAGTGCTTCGTTATTAGTATATTTCTGATAAGATAAAGAAAGGTCTTTTAGCATTTTTCTTCCTCCCTTCTAATAGATAAAAGCATATGATAAGTTTTACGCATGATTATGAATGTGATTGCAAGACCGAGTGTAGAAATTAAATACGAGATTGTGATTGAAAATTGGTCAGCAAGGAAACCATAGAGTAGTTGACCCAAAGGTATAGAGATTGTGGAACATAATTGGATCATAGATATGACTCTTCCTATTACTTGTTCAGGTATACGTTTTTTTATTGTAATAGAAGTGGCAATATTCATCATGGTTACAATCACCACTAGTAAAGCCATGGCTGTAGCTACAATATACAAGAATCCATTGTAAGTAATGATGTTTGCCTTACTATAGAGGGTAAAATTTAAACATAATAAAACGAGGATAGAAGCAATGGTTCCATTTTCGTTTGACTTGAATTCATTCTCATTTTTAATGAAAATCATAGCGAGAAATGGTGCAAATAATCCGGCGATACCTAATACTGTATTAAACATGGCGTACATCCCTACATTGGCTTGCATCGTCACACGAAAAAAGTGCGATGCAGTGACCGAAAATAAAGGACTGATAAAGAAATTAAACAGTGGTGCAAACAGAATGATTCCAATAACGTAAGGTTGACCTTTTAAGCAAAGAAAGGTTTCCTTATAAGAGAAGGCTACATTCTTTAAGGAAAAAATTTCAAATTTTTCGCTACGATCAATTACGCAGATATAGCCTGATTTAGGGTGAATTAGAAAGGTTAAAAGCAATGCAATTCCTTCCAATAGAAGACTGATTCCTAAGATACCTGTAAGTCCAAGACAGCTATAAAATAAAGAGGCTATTATGGGTGATAAAATATCAACAAAACCATCATCTAAGGAGGAAATTTTACTTGCAGGAGAAATATCTTCTTTAGATACAATGTTAATTAGAATCTTTCCTTCCGTGGGACCTAAAAATGTTTCGCACATTTCTAAAAAGATAACAAGAACATAGATGAGAGGAAGATTTAACGGGGTCAAAAGTTGATGAATTGCAAAAAAACAAGCCATTAAGCATGTTGTTCCGAGTGTTACGTAATTAAGAATTTGTATACAGTCTTTCCGATCGGCTAAATATCCAGCACAGGAACTACAAAGAATGCGTGGAAGGATAATAATGGACAGAACAGTAGAATACACCAAGGCAGAGCCTGTTAGATCGAGAACATAAATTGCGAGAGCAAATTGTAGGATATTAGAAGCCAAACGCAATAAGGTTGTAAATCCCCAAAAGGCCATAAAACTTTTGTGTTGTAGGAGATGAATGTAGCTATTTTCTTTCATAAACATACCTCTTTCTTGAAATTTGAAAATAAAAAACGTCCCTGATAAAATCAGAGACGCAAATTCATCCAAATAAAAAGGTACTTACTTGGTGGACAAAATGACGATTGATTTTATCAGAATTAATTGTTTCATTTTGTCCACCTCTCTTTCTAAAAAATATTAATTAGATTATATCTTGTATTAGATATATTGTCAATACAGTCTATGGCATTAGGCAAAAAAATTCGTTGTTGCGTTTTTAATGTTATTTTTTATGTGTTATGAACACAAGG